>JABMNT010000118.1 GCA_013203595.1 Rhodospirillales bacterium | reverse complement strand
TTCTTTGTCGGCAAGGTTCTGCCGACCGCTGATGACTTGCGCCAGTTCCCGTATGGCCAGGGTTGCCTTGCCTTTGGGCGAGGCCACGGACAACATTTCACCGGCATTGAGGGCCCTGCCGAAGGCATCAACATCATAGGGTATGATGGCGGTCGGGGACAGCGCCACAGCGTCTTTAAAATCCTTTTCTGCCAGGTCGCCGCGTTTGGGAACACCCATCTGGTTGAGTACCAGTCGCACAGGTGCATCCAGGCCGCGCTTCGGCCCAATGTATTCTACCATATTCTTTGTATTTCGCAGATTGGTTAAATCCGGGCGGGCGACAATGATAAGTTCGTCGGCAGCGGCAAGGGCGTCGTTGATCCAGGGTGTCCAGATATGGGGCAGGTCGAGAATAAGAAAATCACCCATCGGCCGCACCGATCCGAGCAGATTGTCGAGGGTCTCCTGGGTGAACTGTATACCAGATGACAGCGATGCCGGGGAGGCGAGCAGGGAGACTGATTCTTCATAACTGGCAAAGAACTGGTCCAGCAATTCCTTGTCGACACGACCGGCCTGTGCCAGGGCATCGGCAATCGTCTGGCGCGGTTGCAGGTTGAAGTTCAGGGCCGCTGTGCCGAAGGGAATGTCGAGATCGATGACAACCGATTTGGCATTGTACAGGGTTGCCAGTTCCAATGCGGTATTATGCGAAAGAACGCTGCTGCCGACGCCACCGGTCATCCCCATGAAGGCGATGATCCGCCCGTCAGACATGGCTTCCATGCCCCGATAGGCCTTGCTGATTGCATCGCGGATTTTTTCCGAGGTGACCGGACTCACCAGATAATCGCTGACGCCGCTGTCAATCAGCTCCTGATACAGCTGAATATCGTTGTGCGGGCTGATCAGAATCAGGCGTGTTTCCGGGTCACAGACGTTTGCCAATTGCTCGAGCTGGGAGAAGATCTGTTCCTTGGCGATATCTGTTTCGATAATCAGCAAATTCGGTGTGGTCCGGTCCGCCAGGTAGGACAGGGCGGTACTTACACCGCCAACCTGGATGTCAAAATTGCTGCGGAACAACAAGCGATCCTCGCGCAGGGCCTCAATGGCGTCCTGGGTTGGCTGACTGAGCGGAAATCCGCCAATGGATATGCGTAATATCAAGGAAAATTCGCCCGGTATTCAAAAACCATTAAAATGCCTCTGCATCCATATAAACAGGTCCTCATGACGGTGTCGAAGTGATTCACGGTGCCGCTCCCGCTGCCGGTGCCGCCGTTGCCGCGCCACCGCCGGTGCGATAGCCATCAATGCGCGAAGCCGAGGCGGGGCCGTCGCCGGGTGCCATGGTTGCCGCCCCGTTGATATCTGCCGGGTTGGCAATGGTCAGTCCCAGATTGCGCTGGTAAGAGCAGCCGAAATTCGAATGCCGCTGATTGCTCCAGTTGTAACTGGAGCCGGATTCCCAATTGTTACATTCTGGAACCTTTACCGTGTTGGCACTGAACGACAGGGTAACGGCAGCGCCATTTTCCGCGTTAAAAGGCAGGATGCTAATACTTTTGCCGGCAACGCCGGCACGCTCGACCAGATGTCGCATGGCATTAATGCGCGATGCCTTCAGTGCCGCATTGCCCTCAGCGTCACTGGCCTGAATGATCACCGGACCCTGGCCCCGGGCATGATAGATATCCATAAACTGATCGAAGCGGGCTTGCTCCGTACCGCTCAGGGACTGCGTCTGATCGTGATCGGGGAAGGAAATCGAGCGGCTCTCGGTAACCGCTTCAATCTGATGGCTATCGCGGTAGTCGGCGGTATCTGGCGGCGCCTGGCAGCCGACCAGCAGGAAGCTGGCAGTTGCTACAAGAGGTATCAGATAATTTCGGACGATGGTGGTCTTCATATCAGATCATTTCATAATATAGCCGACGGGGCCAAGTACAGGATTTGTCCAGAACGGGCGTTCGCCCTTGCCATATTCCCGGTGCAGACGACCGAGCAGGTAAATATCGATATCACTTGCCGGCTCGAACCCATCGCTTGGCAGCGACAGCGGGGCGTCGGCGCCGGTTGGTTTGGCCAGGTAGGCGGTTACGGTGATGATCAGTTCCGTCTCGTCACGCTGAAACTGGGTGCTGCGGAACAGGGTTCCCAGAATTGGCAGGTCCTTGAAAAAAGGCAGGCCTGAAATGGAGTTTGAGACGTTGTTTTCGAGCAGCCCCGACAGCATCAGCGAACCGCCGCTGGGCAGGTTGACCGTCGACTGGGTGCGTTTGGTCTTGAAGCCGTTGACCGTCGAATTGGCGACGGTGACGGTGACGGTGGTATCAATTTCGCTGATTTCCGTCGAAATAAGCAGATTGATACGGCCTTTCGACAGCACGACCGGGGTGAAGTCCAGGCT
>JABMNT010000117.1 GCA_013203595.1 Rhodospirillales bacterium | reverse complement strand
GCCCGGCATCTTTTTCCGGGACAGCAAAATTTTATGAGGTGTCGGGCATACTTCCCCGGTTGCCCTCAAATCCCCTGATTTGGTAATCTTCGATTCGTGGGTGGCCGGGTGGCGGGGGGCGGCATCGCCTGTGATCTGATGCTGTGGTTCTGCGCGATTATGTGGTAGCTTCAACCAGTTGTTAACCATGGCGAATTATAGTGCAGGCTTGAGCCAGCCTTCTGGAACTGGGATGAAGTGCATCTATATATGCTGATCTGTTGCAATTGTCAGGAGACGCCGGTGATCTCTGATAAGATAAAGGTCCGAAAGTAATCTATGGCTGATGAAGACGAACTAGACGATTCCGACGGCGGGGCTGGAGCAGACGGCGAAGCTGCGGGCGGTGGTGGCAAGAAACTGATGATGATCATCGCCATTATCTTGCTGCTTGTTGTTGGTGGATTGGCTGCGGCTTATTTTACAGGACTGCTCGATCCGGTTATTTCGATGATTGTCGGACATGACCCGTCTGCGGAGGGCTCAGGCGACGGGTCCGAAAACGGAGAGCCCGGCGCCCGCGCCGTGTTCTTTGACCTGGAGGAAATACTGGTCAACCTGAACACCGGTGGCCGTAAATCCAGTTTCCTTAAGATCCGGATTAGTCTGGAATTGGAGAAAGCGGCGGATGTCCCGATTATTGAGAGCGTGATGCCGCGAATTGTCGATAATTTCCAGGTTTATTTGCGGGAACTGCGAATAGACGATCTCAAGGGTTCAGCGGGAATGTACCGGCTGCGTGAAGAACTGTTGCGACGGGTCAGTGCGGCGGTCGCTCCGGCAAGAATTAAAGATGTATTATTTAAAGAAATGTTGGTTCAGTAAACTGCATGCTATGTTCAATGCCTGTTACGACGGAATTATAAGAATATGACGAGCCCTGGTGACGATGTTGATGATGATGCCCTAGCCGCCGAATGGGAGGCGTCCCTTGGCGGCGACGGCGAGGAAGACGGGGAAGACCAGGACGACCTGGCCGCCGAATGGGAAGCCATGATGGGCGACGATGGCGGCGGGGAAGACGCGACGACCTCGCGGGAATCCACGCGTGTCCTCAACCAGGACGAAATTGACAGCCTGTTAGGCTTCGATGAGGAACATGAGGACGATAATCAGAAGTCCGGTATCCAGGCGATTCTGTCGAGTGCGCTTGTTTCCTACGAACGCCTGCCGATGCTGGAAGTTGTTTTTGACCGGCTGGTCCGGCTGATGTCCACATCGCTTCGCAATTTTACATCCGATAACGTTGAGGTTTCCCTTGATAATATCGCCTCTATCCGATTCGGCGATTATCTGAATTCGATTCCGTTGCCGGCCATGCTGAGTGTGTTCAAGGCTGAAGAGTGGGATAACTATGGATTAATTACGGTCGATTCATCGCTCATTTATTCAATTGTTGATGTTTTGTTGGGCGGCCGCCGCGGGACGGCTGCCATGCGGATTGAAGGACGCCCTTACACAACCATTGAACGGTCGCTTGTCGAGCGTATGGTTCACGTCATGTTGGCAGATCTTAGCGCCGCATTCGAGCCGTTGAGCCCGGTGACATTCAGATTTGACCGGTTAGAGACAAACCCCCGGTTTGCGACGATTTCGCGGCCATCCAACGCGGCTATTGTCACCCGTTTGCGGATCGATATGGAAGATCGCGGTGGCCGGCTTGAACTGCTGTTGCCCTATGCGACCCTGGAGCCGGTCCGGGAATTGCTGCTGCAGATGTTTATGGGTGAAAAGTTCGGCCGTGACTCAATCTGGGAAACCCACCTGGCCGAGGAACTCTGGTTGACTGAAGTTGATTTGGAAGCGGTCATCGATACCCAAATCATGCGTTTGAGTGACGTCTTCGATCTGAAAGTTGGATCGCGGATCATGCTCAGTGCATCACCGGATTCAGACGTGCAATTGAATTGCGGGGATATCCCCATGTATACGGGACGAATGGGTCGAAAAGGATCGCGGATTGCCATCCAAATTGGTGATCGGGTTCAAAAGCAGCCAAAAGGACATCTCTAGTGACTTTCGATAACCAAAATCTGGGCAACTGACATGACAATATCCCTCTTTATCGATATCGTGGTTGCGTTGTTGCTGGCTGTGACCATTGGCTACGCAGTTGTTTTAAACAAGCGGCTTGGCAGTCTAAGGCGGGACCGGGGTGAACTGGAAAAACTGGCCGTGAACTTTCATGCCTCGACGGAACGTGCGGATGACAGTATTGCGCGACTGAAGTCGAGCGTTGCCGGACTGCAGGAGCAGATCGGAAAAGCCGAATCCATGCGTGACGATTTGATTTTTCTGACGGAACGGGGCGGTTCGGCGGCTGACCGGCTTGAAGAAATGGTGCGCCAGTCAAGAGGTGATGCGCCGATAATGGCCAGATCACCGACCCGGCAGGAACCGGTAATGGAAAATACCCCGGCTAAAGGCGCCACCAACAGCAAACCGCCCGGTCTCAAGGCAACGGCAAGTGACCGGATCGATTCCGAACCCGTGTCGGAGGCGGAAAAGGAACTGCTGAAGGCGCTTCGCTCAGCAAGTTAACCTTTATTTAGACTCTGTATAGTCAAATGGCCCGACATTGAGGTTGTGAACACATGAAATTTTTACCGAAATTCCGCTTTCTTCCAATAACGATCTTTTTTGCCGCGATGATGTTGACGGTTAAGGTCAGTCATATATGGGAGAGTATTGAAGAGCTAGATTCGCCCGTGTTTGAGGTTGCCGGTGCTGTTGCGCAAACAGGTGCCGGTGCGCAGCAGGACGCTGCGCCGGCAATGCCCGAGCCGATGGATGCCACCGAACAGGCTCCAGTGGAAAGTAATGACTTCGCTGTCGAAGAATCGCGGCTGATCACGGGGGATCCAACCCTGCTGACCCCGGCAGAAATTGAACTGCTGCAGCATTTGTCCGTCCGCCGCCAAGAAATCGAAAAACGCGAAGAGGAACTGAACATTCGCACCGGCTTGATGGCGGCTGCGGAATCGCGAATTGATAAAAAAGTTGTTGAATTACAAAATTTGCAGGCAACAATCGATGGATTGATCAGGAAATTTGATGAACAGCAGGATGCAAAGCTTCTGAGTTTGGTTAAGATATACGAAAACATGAAGCCCAAGGACGCGGCGAATATTTTTGAAGAACTGGAACTGGAAACCCTGTTGGAGGTTGCAGAACGGATGAAGGAGCGAAAACTGGCTCCGGTTATGGCGAAAATGAACCCGGAAAAAGCCCGGGAGATGACTGTTGAGCTTCGCCAATTGCGGCATCTGCCAAAGGTCGGGCAGTAATTCATATTGAATTGGCAACGATAAGGCTTGTCGCCATAGGGGAAGCCGTTGTAGAAATAATACTCAAGTGAATGCAATAGCGTGCTTGGAAATTGTGCGCGGGGCATGCTCCCCTTGAAATTGTAAAATGGAGTGGTAGATGGCCGTTGATAAGAACATGAATATCCTGATCGTGGATGATTATAAAACCATGCTTAGGATACTCCGTAATTTGCTTCGACAGTTAAATTTCGTGAATATCGAAGAAGCGACGGATGGTTCCATGGCTTTGCAAAAGCTCCGCCAGGGGAATATTGATTTTGTTATTTCAGATTGGAATATGGAACCGATGACCGGTATTCAGTTGCTCCGGGAAGTTCGGGCAGACGATAAATTAAAACATCTTCCCTTCATTATGATCACTGCCGAAAGCAAGTCGGAAAATGTTATTGCTGCTAAACAGGCCGGTGTATCTAATTACATTGTGAAGCCTTTCAACGCGGAAACATTGAAGAGTAAGATGGTTAGTGTCCTCGGCGACTTTTAGAAACGCAACGTTTTCTCCGGCTTGCGAATTTTCCAGACAGTTGAGTGAGGTCGTAAGGTGTCGACTGATAACCACGTAGACCAAGAGATTAAGAAAGAACTTGCTCTATTGCGCCAGACCCATGGCGATGTCGTAAAGGTTTCAGAGATTTCTGCGGTTGTCGCCAGTATTATGGCGACCATGAAAGGTGATCTGACGGCCAGTGACCTGGAGCTCTACAATGAGCTCGAAGCCCTCGCAAGTTATATCCGAGATGCAAAAATGGATATTGCAGCGCTGCGGCCTGACGAAGTGCGCGACCAGTATATCCCGACCGCCGCAGATGAATTGGATGCGATCGTTCAGGCCACCGAAATTGCCACCAATAGCATAATGGATGCGACCGAAGAGATTGAAGCCGTGATGGCAACTCTTGACGGTGATCAGGCCGAGAAACTGATGAACGCGACGACAAATATATACGAAGCCTGCGGTTTTCAGGATATTACCGGCCAGCGGATCACCAAGGTTGTCAAGGCCTTGAAGGATATCGAAGATAAAATCGAGGGGCTGGTAACGGCGTTCGGTAGTGAAATCGAAAAAATTAAGGCCAGTTCGCCAGTGCCGGACGCCAAGCCGGAAAACGCGGAAATAACGGACGCCGATTTGCTCGACGGGCCGCAGCTTGAAGGCGATGCCACGTCGCAGGCGGAAATTGACGCATTGCTTGCCAGTTTCGACTGATATGGTGGACGAAGATCCACTGTATGTTCAACCAGGATCGGCCAACGATGGCAGTGGAAATGCGACTGTTTCGCTGTTCTTATCTCTGTTTTTGCTGATTTTGGCTTTTTTTATTCTGATGGTATCCATTTCCACCTTTGAAGATGTGAAATCCAATGCTGTTATGAACAGCTTGTCGTCAACCTTTGCCACGCTGTTGCCGCGTAATGATCCAACAGAATTTACCGCCAAAGACGGCGATGTATTTGCTGCGCAACAGTTTCAGGATCAGGTCAGTGATATATTTTCGGCAGCCATGCAGGTTGCCAAGGTTGAGATCGTTCAACCGGGCGAGCGCATGCGCGCTTCTTTTCCGATCGATTCAATGTTTGCCAATGATACGGCTGAACTGCGGCCTGTCAGCATTCCCCTGCTGGACCGGATTGTCGCCGCCTTGAGCGGAAGTCCGCCGGGCCTTCGTTTCGAGATGGAATTTGTAATTGGCGCTACCTATCTGAAGGGTAACGCGCTGCCGACGGAGCAGACACTGGCGCTTTCCAGAGCCGGTAATTTTGCACGGGAAATGGCTGTGCGCGGCGTTCCGCCGGGCCTGATAGCCGTTGGGGTCGAGCCGGGTGACCCCCGGCGGGTGACCATCTGGTTTTATATACGTAACCTGGAGACCGAGCCGGCAATCAGCCAGGCCAGGCCCGTTCAGCCGGCGGCGCCCAGGCTTCCTGCTAACTAAACATTAAAGGAATGGGCGTATATTGGAATATTAGGGTATAATCAGCTGACTTAGGTTAGAGAGACGTTAAGTCTCTGTGCCCCGTTTTGGTATGCAAATTAGGATCGTTGCAATGGTCGCTCGGCCAGTCCGACACAGCACGACGGAAGTTGATTTAACTGGTCTGAACCCCACAGAAAGCAACGGGTCTGGCCGGATGTGGTTGATTACGTTCACCGACCTGGTGTCCTTGATGCTGACGTTTTTTGTAATGCTCTTTGCCATGTCCAATGTCAAATTGGACGAATGGAAGAATATATCCGATTCTCTGTCACAGACCCTGCGTCCGACCCCGGAACAGCAGGTCAAGAAGGTTTCCGCCACTTTCAACATCGGCACAATTTTCAGAAAACAGGCGACGGATATTGACTATCTATCCTCGATTTTGAAGGAGAATGTGTCCAAGACAGAAGGATTGTCCGGGACACGGGTGCAGCTTTTTGAAGACCGGCTGGTCATTTCGTTGCCTGGTAATCTTTTGTTCGAACCTGGCAATGCCGTCATGACCGAGGCGGCGCAAAACGCCTTGTTCATTTTAGGCGGCGTGTTTCAGAATATTGACAACCAGATCGGTGTGAACGGCCATACTGATGCGACCCCCCCGGTCGGCGGTCTGTACACGTCAAACTGGGAACTCTCGACGGCCCGTGCGGCTGCGGTCGCGAACACATTGAGGCAAGTCGGATACCGCGATAAAATCGTTGCCATGGGCTTCGCCGACAGCAAATTCCGCAAAGCCATCCCTGTTGTTGCGCCCGCAGGCCGGACAATGGGGCACCGGATCGATATTGTCGTTTCACCAACGGTTCGGACGGACGGCTGATGCGCCGGTTTGGTATCGCCCTTTTTGTTCTTGTTTGTGGGGTTTTGCCGTCGCTCTCATGGGCCGACGATGTGGGGGTTCGTGTGTCCAGACATAAGGAGTTTGGGCGTATTGTTTTTATCTGGCCATCTCCGGTGACGCATCAGCTGAACAGTGATGGCAATGTTGTTGATATTCGCTTTGGCAGGCCCATTGCGGCGTCCTTTCAACGGGTCCGTGGTGCATTGCGGGACTATGTAACGGATATCGAATTGGCCCCGGATGGCAGAGGCGTACAAATCCGGATGACCGCCACCTATGAGGCCTATAGCTATGATTCGGGGTCATCCATTATTCTGGAGATCGCAAAAATAAATCCGGCTGCGTCGGCAGAATCTGTGATCGCGCCTGTGCAATCGGCAAGCCAGCGGATCGACACATCCGAGCAGACGGTTTTTGCACAGGCGGCCAAGCCGGCAGCGGATTTGCAGCGCATCGGGGTGCGAATGGGCGAGCATCCGGAATATACGCGCCTGGTATTCGACTGGCCGGCCAATGTTGATTATACCTTCAATCAGGCGGGCGGGGTGATCACTATCAACTTCAAGCGCCCGGCAAGTTTGAATTTCGGCGACATTCTTCAGTCGCCGCCGCGCTTTGTTGGTCAGATCAAATCAACAGGAGAAGGGGACGGGGTCCGGGTTGTGATCGCCGTCGCGGAAAGCTCGTCGGCAAAGCATTTTCTGTCTGGGTCAAAAGTTGTTGTCGATATCGGCGCGCCGACGGGATCAGCGTCCATTGCGGCGCTTCCTGCCGACAGGGGAGCAGCCGAGCCCGCGCCTGGCACCGCGGCTCCCGTTGCTGCCGTTGTCCCGGAAGTGCCGGAGGCTCCCGCTGCTGAGCCTGAAACAGCGGCCATAGCGGCTCCGCCGCCGGCTGCACCTATATCCGCTGGTGCGCCACCTGCGCCAGATGAAGCCGCCGCCGCTCCTGGTCCGGAAAAAGGCAACGACCCCGGCCGGCCGACCGCACTGGTTGCGGTTAACAGGGAACCTTCGCGTCAGGCTGCCCAGAACCCGTCGGCAGATGCTGTCGATGCGAAATTCAGCGGTAGCGCCGGTGTTGCGGGTGGCGGGCCAACACTTCGCTTCGATTGGGACGAGCCGGTGGCCGCCGCCGTATTTCGGCGGGTCGGATATTTGTGGATTGCCTTTGACAAGGCGACAAATGTCGATGTGGCCGCGCTGGAACTGGCCGGCGCCGGAATGATCGGGTCTGTTCAACAGGTGCCGTCCACCAGTGGCACGGTTTTGCGAATGATCACGCCGCGCGATATTCATCCGTCGCTTGCGCGGGAGGGATTAAGTTGGCTGATCAATTTCAAGAAACAGGATTTTGAGGCCAAGACACCAATCAGTATCAATGCGCAGCCCGATTCACCGGTCGGTGCCCGGGTTTTCATCCCCATTCCGGAGCCGGGATCACCGATCGGGGTGACAGATCCGGATGTCGGCGATAATCTGGTTATCGTTCCGACAATCCCGCTCAGCCATGGTGTTGTTGAGCCGTACACCTTTCCTGAAATGCTGATTTTGACAACGATGCAGGGCGTTGTTGTGATTCCCGTCACCGACAATTTGCGGGTCAGACCCTTGCGCCAGGGAATTGAACTGGCGAGTTCGGTACCCCTGAGCCTGAGCTCGGTATCGCCGGAGGTGGCTGCGGGATCGAAACTTGGCGTGTTGGGGCCGGTTTCGAGAATTCTTGATTTGGGAAAATGGGATGTTGCGGAACCTGAGGGATTCAGGAAACGAAAATACGAACTGCAGGGAAATATTGCAAAGGCGAAAGACGAAGCGGCTGAACAGGAAGCGCGGTTTAATCTGGCCCGCTTTTATTTTGCCCATGCGTTCGCGGCGGAAGCCTTGGGTGTCCTGCAGACGATGCATGCAACCCGCCCTGAGGTGGAGGAAGAGGCGGAATTCCGGCTGATCCGGGGGGCGTCCAGTTTTCTGATGAACCGGCTGACAGAGGCGGCAGAGGACTTTTCCCACCCGAGCCTTGATAACGTGGATGAAGGGGCATTTTGGCGGGCAGCGGTAATTGCCAAATCGGGCGAAGTGATCGGTGCTGCGCATGAACTTCGCCGGACCGGGGCCGTCACCCAGCCCTATCCCAAAGCCCTGCGTATCGTCATGGCGACCCTGATCGCAGATTCGATTGTCGCGATTGGCGATATCAAACAGGCCCAGCAATATCTCGACTCATTGCGGGCCGCAAACCCGTCAAAAAATCAACTGGCTGAGATTGATTTCATTGATGGCAAGCTGTTGGAAGTCGGTGGCGACGAAGAAGGTGCCATTTTGAAGTGGGAGGAAGTGCTGCAGGTTGATAACCGCCCGACCCGGTTCAAAGCGACCCTGGCGCATATGGATATTCTGATGAAGATGGATCGGATGGAGGCCGAGGAGGCGATTGAGGCGCTGGAAGGCCTGCGTTTTGTGTGGCGCGGCGGCGAGGAGGAATTCATTCTGCTGCGAAAACTGGGCAATTTGTACCTGGATCAGGGCAATTACCGTAATGGCCTGCTGGCTTTGCGGCAGGCGGCGACCTATTTCCGGGAGAATGAAAATGCGTCGGCCGTTACCCAGCAAATGTCGGACACGTTCAATTTCTTATATTTGGACAGTGGTGCAGATACGATGGCACCGGTGACCGCGATCGCCCTCTATGACGAATTCAAGGAACTGACTCCGGCCGGTCGCAAGGGTGATGAGATGATACGCAATCTGGCTGACCGGTTGGTCAGGGTCGATTTGCTGGATAAGGCGGCCGAATTGCTACAGCAGCAAATTCAGTTTCGTCTGCAGGGTGAAGAAAAGGCCCAGGTTGGTTTGAACCTGGCCTTGATCCATGCGCTGGCGACGGAACCCGAAAAAGTCATGGCCGCGCTGGATTCATCGGAAGTGCCGAACCTGTCCGAAGAACTGACATCCCGTCGCCGCCATATGCGGGCGGAATCCCTGATCCGTATGAACCGGAGTGAAGAGGCGTTGGCGCTGCTGAAGGACGATAAGTCTCTGGATGCGGATCTGATCAGATCGGAGATGTACTGGAAGCAAAATGACTGGAATAACGCGGCGCAGTCCCTGCAGAAGGTGGTTCGGTTATCGGGAATTAAACCGGGGCAGAATTTATCCGAAGAAGAGGCTGCAAAGGTCCTGAATTTGGCGACTGCTTATACCCTGAGCGGTAACGAACGGGCGTTGATCCGCCTGCGTGCAGACTTTGCCGGTGCCATGGCCCGAACATCCGTAAGCGATGCCTTTGATCTGGTCGCGCAACCGCTCTCGACGGGGATGATTGACCCGGCTTCGATGACCAGCCGGGTGAAAACGGTGACCAATTTCAGGACCTATCTGGATAAATACAAGGAACGCCTGAAAAAGGAACGATTAAGTAATCTGGCCCGCACCGGCGCCATTCCGAAGGAACTGGCTCCCGGGGTCTGACAGCTAAAATCCTGCCATGGGCGTAGTTTCCGGTTTCCGTTGAGACATGAGTAAATCGACGGGAGGGAAAATGCGTAGTCAACAAATGAGCAGGCTCCCTCCTTTCCCGTTGTGAAGTGCGCTGTTTCCGGTCTTGAATTAACCGGCACGGAAAGCGAAGGTATTCTTACATGCCCAGGCCGATGGGTTGAACATAAAAAGCTGCAATAAGCTCGGGAATAATTCTGTAATAAATGGCCTATCAATTGCACCTGGATAGTTATATCGCCACCTGTCCCATTCTGGTCGTCGACGACCAGTTGCTGATCAGGCGGTTGATCGAGGCGCTGCTGAAGAAAGCCGGTTTTGACAACATCGAATTTGCCGAAAATGGTGTGGAGGCGCTGGAGAAAATTGCTTCCCTTAAACCGGCCTGTGTGATTCTGGATGTAAACATGCCGGTGATGGATGGTATTGAAACTCTGGCT
>JABMNT010000116.1 GCA_013203595.1 Rhodospirillales bacterium | reverse complement strand
CGCCAATCCCTACCTGGCCCTGGCCGCCGCCATCGGCACCGGGCTCTGGGGCATTGAAAACAAATCTGAGCCGGAACAGGAAGTGATCGGCAATGCCTATGAGAAGAAGTTTCCCAAACGCATGCACCTGCCCCGCACGCTGTGGGATGCGGCCCAGGATTTAAAAGCCTCGAAACCGGCTCGGGCGTTGATGGGGGATGCCTTTGTCGAGCATTTTGCCGCCACCCGGGAATGGGAAGAACGGGAGTTTCGACGCGCGATCACCGATTGGGAAATGGACCGCTATTTCGAGATTATTTAGGAGAGACCGCTATGCAACGTATCTCACGCCCCTATCTTTATAGCTTTTTGGCCCTGATCTTCATGGCCCTGGCCGGCGGCCTGTATGCGGCTGAAGCCACCGATGTGGTTGGCAAGGTCGTGCGCATCCAAAACTCAGCCGTCGCCATGCAGGATGCCCTGCCCCGGGTCCTTAGCGAGGGCAGCGACATCCAGCTCGGTGACATCATCTCGACCGGAAAGGGATCGCGCATCGCCATTGAAATGAGCGACGGCGGCGAACTGACGCTTGGCGAACGTACGCACTTTGTTGTTCAGGAATATCTCGCCGGACAGGACGGCAACAATGCGGTCCTGCGTCTGCTGCAGGGTGCTTTCAAAATGACCAGTGGCAAAATGATGCAATTGGCCGATGCCTCCTTTGTTGTGCAGACCGATACGGCGACCATCGGCATCCGCGGCACCACCATCTGGGGCGGCGCCCTGGATGGCGACTTCGAGGTGGCCCTGCTGGATGGCAAAGGGGTTTACGTGGAAACCAAAGCCGGTCGTGTCGATCTGACTGTAAAAGGCGATGGCACCCTGATAGAAAACGCCGACGTGGCACCAACGCCGCCGGCAGCCTGGCCGCAGGGCAAACTGGAACGCGCCATGGCGACCGTTGATTTCAACTGATTTTGTTAACAACCTGATTTAAGGACATCTGCATGACAACCGTGCTTTCCGGTAACTGGAATTACCCGACCTCTGTGCGCTTTGGCGCCGGCCGCATCAAAGAACTGGCGCAGGTCTGCAAGGACTGCGGCATGAAAAAACCGCTGCTGATCACCGACCCGGGCCTGGCCGCCCTGCCGATGATCGCCAACGCGCTGGAGGCCAATCAGGCCGCCGGTCTGCCGACCGGGCTGTTTTCCGACGTCAAACCCAATCCGGTCAGCAAGAATGTCGACGACGGGGTGCGCGCCTACAAGCAGGGCGGCCACGACGGGGTCATCGCCTGGGGCGGCGGCAGCGGTGTTGACGCCGCCAAGGCGGTTGCCCTGATGGTCGGTCAGGACGGACCGATCTGGGACTTCGAAGATGTCGGTGATAATTGGCTGCAGGTCAATGCGCAGGGGGTGGCACCGATTGTCGCGGTGCCGACAACCTCCGGCACCGGCTCGGAAGTCGGCCGCGCCTCGGTTATCGCCAACGAGCAAACCCATACCAAGAAGGTCATCTTTCACCCGACCATGATGCCCAAGGTGGTGATTTGTGATCCGGAGCTGGTCGCCGGTCTGCCCGCCCATTTGACCGCCTATACGGGCATGGACGCGCTGGTTCATTGTTTCGAGGCCTATTGCGCGCCCGGCTACCATCCCATGGCCGAGGGCATTGCGCTCGAGGGCATGCGCCTGGTCCACAACTGGTTGCCGGCCGCAGTCAGGGACGGATCGGACCTGGAAGCCCGTGCCCACATGATGTCGGCCGCCGCCATGGGGGCCACCGCCTTTCAAAAGGGACTGGGCGCGGTGCATTCCCTGAGCCATCCGGTGGGCGCGGTCTATGACACCCACCATGGCCTAACCAATGCGGTGTTCATGCCCTATGTGATGAATTTCAACCGCCCGGCCATCGAAGACCGCATGGACATTCTGGCCCGCTTCTTAGGCCTTCCGGGGTCCGGCTTCAGCGCGGTCATGGACTGGGTCATGGAGTTGCGCTCAACCTTCAAAATCGCCCATACCCCGGTCGAACTGGGTGTCGAGGAAAGCCGCCTGGGTGAACTGTCGAAAATGGCCGCCGAAGACCCGACTGCCGGTGGCAATCCGGTGCCGGTGGGAGCGGCTGAAATGCGGGTGATGTATGACGCCGCCATGGCCGGACGCCTGTAGGCCTTGCCCGAAGATACCCACGCCCGCCTGGTCGCCCTGCTGAGCGCACAGGCGGCCCGCTTCCGCGTAGTTGAGCATGTGCACGAAGGCCGTTCCGAGCTGATCAGTAAAATTCGTGGCAATGATCCGGGTCAGGCCATGAAGGCACTGGTCTGCGAAATCAAGGGTGGCGGCCTGGGCACGCGCCATGTGCTGGCCGTGGTGCCCGGCGTGGCGCGGCTCGATATGAAGGCGTTGGCTCGCCACGTGGGCCAGCAGAAAGGCCGCTTCGCGCCGCCGGAAACGGCGACGGCGCTGACCGGCTGCGTCATGGGCGCGGTGCCGCCGTTCAGTTTCGACCGCTCGGCATTGGCATTGGTCGTCGATGAAGGCTTCCGGGCGTGGGACGAAGTCGTCTTCAACGCCGGCCGGCTCGACCGCTCGTTGTTTGTCCATTTCGACGACTACGTCAACGCCGCCCGGCCGGATTT
>JABMNT010000115.1 GCA_013203595.1 Rhodospirillales bacterium | reverse complement strand
TGTAGCTCAGTTGGTTAGAGCATCGGCTTGTGGTGCCGAGGGCCGGGGGTTCAAGTCCCCTCAGCCACCCCATTTCTCTTCCTGTCCGACCCGGGCACATGTATCTGAGATATAGCCCACAGATCGTGCCCGAGACGTCAGAACTTTTCGCCAGTTGACCCAGCTAAAAGCTTCATTGCCTGCGCGGCCCTGTCTCCACATTTTCACTGATTTCCCCGTCTGGAACCACCCGGGCCCGCCCGCCGCGATGCCGCCAACTCCCCTGCCTGCGGGTAACTGAACAGGGCGCTGGCTGCCGCCGAAAATAGCCAAACCGGGCTGGTTACGATTTTAGGTTTCTGGGCGCAGGAAATGCTTTATTTCGTTTCAGCAAAGGTGTATCTGAAAATTATCCGGCCAATATCAGCCGGCCCCATAAAATCGTTATTTTGGAGAGGAATCCTTCATGTATTTCTTTAGAACTGCGGCCGTTGCCGCAGCCCTGCTGGTGTCTGCAACCGGCAGTTCACTGGCCAATTGTGAAAAAGGCGAAATTGTTATCAAGTTCTCGCACGTGGTCGCCGACAAAGGCCACCCGAAAGGCGATGCAGCGACGCTGCTGGCCGAGCGGGTCAATGCCGAAATGAACGGCAAGGCGTGCATGGAAGTGTTCCCCAACTCGACCCTGTATGACGATGACAAGGTGATGGAAGCATTGTTGCTGGGTGATGTTCAGATCGCCGCCCCGTCGCTGTCGAAATTCGAGGCCTATACCCTCAAATTCCGGGTCTTCGACCTGCCGTTCATCTTCGCCAACCAGCAGGCCTTCGATAAGTTCACCACCGGTGCCGCCGGCAAGGCCCTGCTCAGTGCCGCATCGGGCAGCGGTTATCAGGGCCTCGGCTACTGGTTCTCGGGCATGAAACAGTTTTCGGCGAAAAAGCCGTTGCTGGTTCCGAGCGATGCCAAGGGTCTGAAATTCCGCGTCCAGACCTCCGACGTGGCCGTCGCCATGATCGAAGCGATGGGTGGCTCGGCCCAGAAGCTGGCCTTCAAGGAAGTCTACGGGGCCCTGCAGACCGGCGTTGTCGACGGTCAGGAAAACTCCTGGTCGAACATCTATACCCAGAAGTTCTTTGAAGTGCAGGACGGTGTGACCGAGACCAACCACCAGTCGCTGGCCTATCTGCTGGTGACGTCGCAGGAATGGCTTGATGGCCTGAAACCCGATGTCCGCGACCAGTTCCTGAAGATTGCTGACGAAGTGACCGCCAGCGCCAACGACAGCGTTGGCAAGAAAGAAGCGGATAACCGCGAAAACATCCTGAAAGCCGGCGGTGTGATCCGCGAGCTGACCGCCGAGCAGCGGAAAGCCTGGATCGATACCATGAAGCCGGTCTGGGATCGCTTCGAAGGCGATATCGGCAAAGACGTGATTGCCGCCGCGGTTGCGGCTGCTGCAAGCATGTAAACGGTGTTTCGACCCCGCAGCCCGGCGCTATGCTGCCCGGGTTGCGGGGCGAACCGATGGGGGGCGCGACGATGCTGATGTGGATCATAATACTGGTCATGCTGGCCGCCTTGATAGTGGCCGAGCACTATCGGCCGGCCTGCGTGCAGCGGGCCGAAGAAAATTTTCTGACCGTCCTGCTGGCAACCATCACCCTGGTCTCGTTCACCCAGGTGGTCGCACGCTACGGCTTCAACACCGGCTGGGGCGGGGCGCTTGAATTTACCCGCATTCTGTTCGCCTGGATGATCCTGTTCGGCATGAGCTACGGGATCAAAACCGGCTCGCACCTGGGTGTCGATGCGCTGATCCGCATGTTCCCCAGACCTTTATTCAAAACCGCGGCCCTGTTCGGGGCGCTTTGTGGCGTGCTGTACGGGGTGATGCTGTTGTCGGCTGACTGGCTGCAATATTTCGGTGCTGAAACCAAAGGCGGCGCCATTGCCTATTGGTCAACGTTTTTCAAGGTCGGCATCGGCCTTGACGATCTGCGCTACCCCGACTGGTTTCGCGCCCTGTTCGGTGTGCAGGAGCGGGTCCATCGCTGGGTTGCCTATGTCATGCTGCCGCTTGGTCTGGCCCTGCTGACCTACCGGTGCCTGCAGGCCTTCGTGCAGATTCTAAGGGACGAACGCGAATTGATGGTCGCTGGCCACGAGGCCGAAGACTTGGTCAAAGAAAACAAAAACGCATTGCGCGATTGAGGGCAGAAACATGGAATCATTCATACTTTTCGGCCTGGTGCTCAGCCTGTTGTTTCTGGGGGTGCCGATCTCGATCTCGCTCGGTCTGTCGAGCATCATCATCATTGCGTTCTTCTCCACAGACTCCATGTCGTCGGTGGCGTTGCAACTGTTCACGGCGTCGCAGAACTACACGTTGCTGGCGATCCCGTTCTTTATTCTGGCCTCGGCCTTCATGTCGACCGGTGGCGTCGCAAAACGGATTATCCGCTTTGCCATCGCCACCGTTGGCCATTTTCGCGGCGGTCTGGCGATGGCCAGTGTGCTCGCCTGCATGCTGTTTGCAGCGCTTTCCGGCTCGTCGCCGGCGACCGTGGTGGCGATCGGCACCATCGCCATTGCCGGCATGCGTGAAGTTGGCTATTCGAAAGAGTTCGCGGCCGGCGTTATCGCCAATGCCGGTACCCTGGGCATCCTGATTCCGCCATCCATCGTCATGGTCGTCTATTCGGCGGCGACCGATGTCTCGGTCGGCCGGATGTTTCTGGCCGGCGTGATCCCGGGTATCGTTGCCGGTTTGATGCTGATGACGGCGATCTACATCATGGCCCGTGTGAAAAACCTGCCGAAGGGCGAATGGAAGGGCATGTCCGAACTGATCAGCGGCGGCAAGGATGCCGGCTGGGGACTGTTTCTGATCATTATCATCATCGGCGGCATATACGGCGGGGTCTTCACACCGACCGAGGCGGCCGCCGTGGCGGCTGTCTATGCCTGCGGGGTTTCGCTGTTTGTGTACCGGGACATGGGTCCATTGAAGGATCAGAGATGGCTCGCCGACGCGGTGCCGATGCCGGTGCGGATCGGCTTTATGGCCAGCGTCTATACCCTGTCGTTCTATTTCGTGTGGATGATTCTGTCGTTCTTTGTCATGCGCGAAACGGACATGGCTGCGCGCGCCCAGATCGGCCTCATACCGGCAATGATAATTCTGCTTGGCTATCCCTATACCAAAGGCCATCGCAATCCGTTGTTGTTTCTGAATTGTCTGGGCGTCTGGGCGGCCAATCTGCGTTTGATGACAGTCAAGTTTTTCCCCGCCTTGTTTCATCACGACACCCGCAAGGTCCTGGTGGACTCGTCGAAAACCATCGTCATGCTGATGTTCATCATCGTCAACGCGCTGCTTTTCGCGCATGTGCTGACCTCGGAACGGATCCCGCAGGTTATTACCGACTGGATGCTCGGCGTCGGCTTCAACTGGTTCACCTTCCTGATTGCGGTCAACCTGCTATTGTTGCTGGGCGGTCAGTTCATGGAGCCGTCGGGATTGTTGCTGATCGTCGCACCTGTGGTGTTTCCGATCGGCATGCAGCTCGGTGTCGATCCGGTGCATCTCGGCATCATCATGGTGGTCAACATGGAGATTGGCATGATCACCCCGCCGATCGGTCTCAATCTGTTCGTCACGTCGGGGATCACGGGGATGAGCCTGGTCCAGGTGGTCCGGGCGGCGTTGCCTTTCGTCGGCGTGCTGTTTCTGTTTTTGATCATTGTCACCTATGTGCCGGTGATGTCGACCTGGCTGCCCTATCTGATGATGGGGCCGGAACTGATCACGCGCTGATCAATCAGTGAAACGAAGCGGCGTCGGCCCGCTGCCACAGCTCGGCGTAGGCGACCGGGCAGGCATCGCCCAGCAGTTGGCCATCGGCAAGAGCAGGCATTTCCGTTCCGCTCAGATGTTGTTCGCGAAAGTTGAGCATGTTGCGGGTGATGCCGGTCGGCGATTTCAGGCCCATGGCACCGACCATCTCGGCAAACCCGTGCAGGGTATTGCGGTGAAAATTCGCCACCCGCTGCGATTTATCGCCCACATCAAGGCCCGCCTGACGCCACCGGTCCTGGGTGGCGACGCCGGTCGGGCAGCGGTTGGTATGACAGGAGCGGGCCTGAATGCAGCCGATGGAGAACATGAAGCCACGCGCCGAATTGCACCAGTCGGCGCCAAGCGCCATGGCCTGGGCCATGTCCGCACCGGAGACGATCTTGCCGCTGGCGCCGATTTTCAACCGGTCCCGAATACCGGCGCCAATCAGGGTCATGTTGACGAAATGCAGGCCATCGCGGAGCGGCAGGCCGATGCTGTTGGAAAACTCAAGGGGGGCCGCCCCGGTGCCGCCCTCCTTGCCGTCGACGACAATAAAATCCGGATAGGTATCGCGTGCGCGCATCGCCTTAACCAGGGCCATGAACTCGCGCCGGTGACCGACGCAGAGCTTGAAGCCAACCGGCTTGCCGGCGCTGAGAGAACGCAGTTGAGCGATGAAGTCGATCAGCTCGAGCGGTGTGGAAAAGGCCGAATGGGAGGCCGGCGATATACAATCGACACCAATGGGGACCCCCCGGGTCTCGGCAATTTCCCGGCTCACTTTGGCACCCGGCAGCATGCCGCCGTGGCCCGGTTTGGCTCCCTGGGACAGTTTGATCTCGATCATCTTGATTTGCGGGTCCTGTGCCTTTTCGGCAAACTGCACGGGATCGAAACTGCCACCTGCTGTTCGACAGCCAAAGTAGCCCGAGCCGATTTCCCAGATGATGTCACCGCCGTATTTGCGGTGGTGGGGCGATATCCCCCCTTCGCCGGTGTCATGGGCGAACCCCCCTAATTTGGCGCCGCGATTGAGCGCGGCAATGGCGTTGCCACTGAGCGCGCCAAAACTCATGGCTGAAATATTGAGCAGGGAGCAGTCGTAGGGCTGTGTGCAATCCTTGCCGCCGATGCTTACGCGGAGCGCCTCCGGGGCGACGTGTTCGACCTTGATGGAATGGGTGAAGAACGCATAGTCAGGCGCGTAGACATCCTGCTGGGTTCCAAACGGGATGGTCTGAAGCTCGTTCTTTGCGCGTTGATAGACCAGGGATCGCTGTTCGCGGTTGAAGGGAAATGCGTCTGCATCGCTTTCGATCAGGTACTGGCGAATTTCCGGACGGATGCCTTCGAACAACCAGCGCATATGGGAAATGAGCGGATAATTCCGCCACAGTGTATGCGGCGTTTGGATGAGATCGAAAATTCCAAGCGCGCAGAGCGGCAGTGTGATGGCGGTAATCCAGTAGCCGGCTGCCATACCAAGGGCTGTCAGCCCGAGACCTGCGGCCAGGGTCAGGCCGAGACTAACCAATATGATATATCTGCTCATTGCCAAGCCCGTCCTTGTTTGTCCTGTTTATGATTTTGCCTTTGTTGCTGCGCGGTTCCGGCACCATAGCCATTTCCGCCCGGCCTCAGGTTCCACGATCCGATCAACCCGAGCCAATCGACAATTGCCGTACAGGAGCGGTCGCCACGATCTGCTGGGGGAACAGCAAATCCGGCTGAGGATAGATGGCGACAGTGCAGTATGGCGAAGGGCCTTAATCTTGAGAGTTGAATACAATGATATTAAACAATTTCCTTCGGAAATGGTCAATTACCCAGCCATCCGATTTCTCCCTAAAATCATGGACCTGCTGATGAGCCGGTGGCCGTTGGTTGGCGGCTGGCTGCCTTACCGGGGTGGTTGAAGGGCCAGTTGCGGGAAACCCGGTCGCGACAGGTTTTACGCCGCCAGGCATTTCTCAGGCATTAGCCGTGATTGGCTTTGACGATGGGGAACTCGATCCAGAACGTGGAGCCCTTGCCAATCGACGAAGTGAAGCCGATGGTGCCACCCATGGCTTCCGTCAGTTTATGGCATATGGACAGGCCGAGGCCGGCACCCGGCGTATCAACGCGCGAACTCCGTCCGCGTTCGAAGGGCGAAAAGATCAGATCATTAAAGTCGCCGTCGATGCCGATGCCGGTGTCGGTGACATAGATACGCAGCCGGTCAGTTTCGACATCCATGAAGCCGAACTCGACGCTGCCGCCGTCAACATTGTACTTGGCCGCATTGGAGATGAAATTGAGCAGGATCTGGGTGAGCCGGGACGGATCAACCCGTATGCGGTTGGTGGACTGGCGGACTTCTGAATAGCGGAGCTGTTTTTCGTTGAGAATGTTGTGAATGATCGGCAGCGCATCGTCGAATACGTCACCGGGTGATGTGGACACCTGTTCAATATCCGGTTTGCCGGCCTCGATTTTCGTGTAATCGAGAATATCGGCAAGCAACTGGTTGAGCTGGCGACCGGCCGAGGCAATGATATGCAGTGTCTCGTTTCTGGCTACCGGATCATCGGCGCCAATTCCCATCTCCAGCGCCTCGGCAAAACCGATAATGGCATTCAATGGGGTCCTGATCTCGTGGCTCATGCTCGCCAGAAAAACCGATTTTGCCCGGTTGGCGCGTTCGGCCTCCGCATAGGATTCCTGAATGATCGCTTCTGCCTCTTTCTGTTTGGTAATGTCCTGGAAGGCACCGATTAAAACCGATGGCCTGCCGTTGGCAAAAACGGCTTCGCCCATGGCCTTGACCAGTTTCGTGTTGCCTTTTGCGGTGAACAGCGTCAGTTCCAGGTCCAGGGGTGTGCCGTATGTTCGGCTCTCCTCGATAGCCGCGGTAATCGCCTGTTGCTCATCGGGTGGATAAACTTTAATGGCGTCAGCGATAGTCGGTTCGTAATCGTCTGGCACTTCATAAATCCGACGGGTCTCGGCGCTAAGGGTCAGGGCCATGGATTTCAGATCAATCATCCATGCCCCGGTGCCGCTGATCCGGCCGACCTCGTTAAGAAATTTGCTTTCCAGCTGCAGAGACTGCTCGCTTTTCCGGAGCTTTTCGCCCTGTTCCTCGAGTTGTCTGTTTTTCCCCCGCAGCGCCCACAAATAGGAAACCAACGATAACGCCAGTGACAGGGTGAGCAGGATAATCGCCGCCGTAATGTAACGCCGGTGTTCGACGAACCAGTTGGCAGGGGGGTGAATCAGCCTCGACCGGGCGGCGAGTTCTGCCGGAAGTTCGATGCCAACGGCTTCAAGCACGCTGGCATTGAACAGGTATTCATTGGGGCTTTGCGTCACCGGCGGGATATCCGCAAGCGGGCGGCCCGCCAGATAGCTGGTCAGCAGTCTTGCTGCCGCCTTTCCCTGGCTGCTGCTGCTGGTCACCAGCCCGCCGAGGACTCCGTCGAGCAGATAGCCGTCCTCCATGGAGATGATGATTTCATGATGAGAACTGGCAATATGGGTAATGACTTCCCCCACCAGGAGGACCTCGCCCTGCGCATTCTGCACCGCCCCCAGGGTCGTAAGGATGACCGGCTGATCGGGAAGGCGGGCCAGGGCGTCGACGATCCCGTCGATTTTATCGCTGGCGATATAGGTGACCTGCAACTTGTCGTCATTGGCCAGTTCCGTCTTCAACTCGGTTTCGATTGCCTGATAGGTCACGGAGCCATCACCGATGACAATAATATTACCAACATCGCCAAGCAGTTGCTGCAACAGCGACAGGTTTGCGATGATTTCCTTGCGCTCAAATACGCCGGTTACCAAGGCTTTGTCGATCCGCGCGGCCTGCGACAGGTCGTTGACGCCGGAGAAGAACACCGGGATGTCGGCAAACACAGCAGGTAACTGATTCACGGCAAAATTCAGGCCGTTGTCATCGGTCACATAGATGGCATCCGGTGTATAGTTCGCGTACTTAATCTTCAAATAACTGGTAAAGCTCTGCAAATAAGTTTCGTCCAGTTTCCGGCGCTTTGTATCCAGGTATTCGGATTTGACTTCCAGTTGATCAGACAGCTCCCGTTCCAGCTCGCCGACAAAACCCGCATGTTGACCTGCCGTCCAGGGATAGTCCTGGCTGTAGGAATGGATGGCAAGAACCCGAACGGTTTCTTCCTGCGGGCCTGCTGCGAAAACTTTTTTGCCTTCACCCATACCAAGGCACGCAAAAGCAGTTACCGCAAAAAGGGTATGCACCAGCTTTGTTGAAAAGCAACTCACAATCAATTCTTCCCCTATATCTTTAGGAATATGCGCTAGCGATGCCAGTGCAAAGGGAATTCTTGTCGAAATATCAATTTTGTAGAGATGTTGGAGCAAATTCGACCCCTGCGGCCAGCGTTGGAACCCACAAAATGGCATCAGCACGGCTAGGCGATTAGTCATTTTTAAGGGTCGGTGGCGGTCCAGTGATTTGCCTAGAGCTGGATTATCGATCGGTGCTATAGTTGCGACAGCACCCGCGTTGACAAGATGTCGTCGGAAGGCGGAGTGATCTCAGACAGGAGCCCTGTAAATGGTCCTAAATGCAAAGCCCAAGAAAATCGATGATCCCGTCGATGAGGAATTCGTCAATTCACCATCCGACCTCGACGATAAGACCCATGCTGAAATGCGCATGCTCTACGAGGAATCAACAAAGACCATGCGATTTGTCAAAGATCTTCAGTGGAAAACTGTGGGCGCGACGCTGCTTACCTATTTTGCCCTGATTTACATTGCCGGTTTTCTGCATGCGGACAACAGTCTAGCCAACAAGCTTATGGCTATTGCCCTGCTGCTCGCGACCTCGGTGATTTTCACCCTTATTATCTATCAGTTCTGGATGCATAATGAGATCGCCAAGATAGATCGTATGGGCGCCCATATGTCATCGCTGTTTAAGACCGTTCGGGCCATCAAATCGGCGCGGGAAGGTAATCTTCATCGCTACACACTGCTTGTTTTCATGGCGGTTTCCGTTGCCCTGGGCGCTCTGGTGGTTCATTTAGCGCTGCGTCATATTGCCACGGGATAGGCTTGGCAGCTGAAAACCCCGATGCTATCAATAGGCGGTGCTCAGATCGTCAAATCCATGTTTCGTCGCCGACCGCGCGGCCTGACCCCGCCAGGCCGCAAGTCCGTCAATCATAGCCGTCCGGAAAATGCCAATGCATATATCGTTGCTTACCAATCTTGTTGCTTTGTTGATTGCCGGGGTCGGTTATTATTCGCCTGTCTACGGCGAGCAGATATTCATGGTTGGAATCTTTGCCTTGTCCGGTGGTGTCACCAACTGGCTGGCCATCCATATGCTTTTTGAGAAAGTCCCCCTGCTCTATGGCTCAGGTGTCATCCCCAATCGGTTCGAGGATTTTAAGGCTGGCATAAAGACCCTGATTATTGAAGAATTCTTTACCCGCGAACACATTGAACGGTTTTTTCAGCAAAATAGCGGCGATACCATGGCCAACCTGGTTGACCGGGTCGATTTCGACCGGGTCTTTGTCGGCCTGGTCGAGGCCATAGAAAAGTCACAACTGGGCGGCATGTTGTCGGTGATCGGAGGGAAGAAAGCCCTGGAGCCGCTCAGGGATCCGGTTACCGCAAAACTCAAGGAAATCATCGCTGAATTGGCAAATGACGGCCTGGATGGAAAACCCGGCGGCGATTTTACCCATGTTCTCATGGAAAAAGTCGAACATATCATCGATAACAGACTGGCCGAATTGACGCCGGAAAATGTAAAAAGGATCGTGCAGACGATGATCCGCAGGCACCTGGGCTGGCTGGTTGTCTGGGGCGGCGTTTTTGGCGGTGTTATCGGGCTTCTGGTTGCGCTATTCAATGGCTGATATGTGCATTCAAATCAGACCCTGAAGGGGAGGGAGAGCATTTTGGACAGGATTAAAAATGATTCAATCGACGCAATATTACAGGTTCTGCTGTTAACGGTTTTTGCCGATCGCAGGGCCTGGGACACAGAACTGGAAACCGTTCGTGCAATACTGCCACAGCTCACGATTTTTGCGAAATCTGAAATCGAAATTCCTGAGGAAGGGTTGGATAAACTGATCCTGCGCCATGCGGCGCGGGTTCGCGCCCTGATGGATGAAGAAGACATGTTGGGCGCCATAGATACGGCGCTACGCCGGATCACCAGTCCGATGCTGTCGCCATTGGTGCTTGCAGCCATGTACGAAATTGCCAGCGCTGATGCCAATGTCCATACCTCCGAAACCAATCTGATTGAACAGGCCGAAGCAATCTGGAATGGCAACGCCTGAGGGCGCCCAGAGGTAAGCTTTGCCGTTACTTATTCTGCGGCCATCATCATAAGGGGCATTGGTTCCAGCCAGACCGGACGGGCTGCCAGGTCCTTGCTGTTGCAGCTTTCGCATTCCATATGGACGCCAATTTCAGGAACGCTGATGAGCGGGCCCAGGCGATTAATAAGGTGTTCCGGGGCCATCATCCGATAGTGTCCACAACGATTGCACCAGGCTTCAATTTGCGCCGACAGGTCCGTCAACTCGCCCAGCTTGATTGCGGCCAGAGACTGGTCTTCATTCTGAAGATAGTGGTTCTTGAGCTTTCCCATAAACAGAACATAACAGGAACAAAAACAGATATCAAGGAATTTAAAACGGCTGCCCAATCAGGGCCGCCACAGAGTTCAGCTTTCGATGGTGATTTCCGGTCGATGGGAAACCGGGAAATTGACGGAGTTTGCAATGAAACATTTTGCATGGGCCTGGCCATGCAGGGTCAGGGCCAGTTCCTTCATATGGGCGGGTGAGATGCGCACATGTGGATTCAGGGTGACGCTGGTAAAGCGTCCGCCGCCATCTTCGGTTTCTTCCATCAGGGCGGTTGCATCATCCGTGTAGGCATGGACCGCTATGCCATTGACGGTACATAAATGCAGATACCAGAGCATATGGCAGGCGGACAGGGAGGCGACCAGCAGGTCTTCGGGATTGTGGCGTGAGGGATCGCCACGAAAGCCCGGATCAGCGGATCCCGGTAAATCAGGTTTTCCCTTGATCCTGATGAGGTGGTCGCGCGAATAGGTTTTGTAGGTTTTTGCAGGACCTTCCTGATCTCCGGTCCAAATGGTTTGAACTGTATAGCTATGGGTCTGTCCAGACATGCGACGGCCTCGCTTTTTCCAGGTGCCAATAACTGGCCGGTTGAATAAACCGGCCGGTACGCTGTTTATTCGTCAAAATAAGCCAGATACCACTCCATGTCGGAATCTGTCAGGGGAAACTCCCCGTCGCTTGGCGTTGCGACCAGGGACCGGGCCGGAACCTGGGCGACCCGTCGCTCAATCATCTCGGCAGTTGCCATGGTCAAACCGGCTTTCCAGGCCAAAGACACGACCCCTTTGCCGCTGTCGCCCATCAGCACCCGTTTGCAAATCTCGATTTCGATGCCGCTGAGCAGACTGAGGGCCGGAGGGACAAAGGTGATATCACCTGTCTCAATGGCCTCTTTGACAACGCCATCGTCCAGTTTTCCCGCATCAAACAACTTCCTGGCGCGTTCGTCGGGTGGTTCCTTGGGTTTGTCCGAGGCTTTTAAATCGCCGGCTTCAATGCGTTCACGGATGCTTTGTCGCAGTTCTTTGGAAACAGCGTCAGTCAGATCATTTTGCTCGATAAGGCGCTCGACCAAAGCCGCGCTGACAAAGGTTGCAATGCGTTTCATGGTATGGACGGACAGGTTTGAGCGCTCCACCAAAGGGCGATGCATATCGTCCATGTCCGGTGCTTTCATGCCGATGACCTGCATGGCTTTTTCGCTGATTCTGGCTGTCTGGTTTTTCAACAGTTCAAGCATCGAGGGCTTGTCGTCCTGGTCGACGATGGCAGAGGAAACGGCTTCACCGATGCCGATGCGGCGGGCGACAGCGATCAGGGCGGCACCCTGAACGCCACCTGCGATAATCTGCACCAGTTCCAGTTCCGAGAGGAGCGGCGAATATTCCAGAATCGGGGCAGAGACGATGGCTTCGGCATCATGTGCCAGTTTGGTGATTATGTGTTTTGGTACATTCTCCAGCCGCTTGATTTCTTCGGCGACGATGGCGCGGACATCGGGCAGTTCGTCATTGGCCAGCACCTCCAGAACGGCAAGAGCCATTTCGGTCAGGCGCTGATTTTCCGTATCCGTCAGCGTCGGGATCAGACGGGCAATTTTGTAAGCCAACTCGGTTCGCACTTCATCGATCGGGTCGCGGGCCAGGATCTGGTCGGCCTGTAACGGGGCACCGTCGTTCTTGGCAATCTCTTTTCGGACTTCCGGTGCATCGTCGTCGGCCAGGTAATAAAGCAACTCGGGCTCGAGGGTATTGTGCGATGCAAGCTCTTTCCGCTCGGCCACGGAACCGCTGGCGGCAATGCGTTTTGCGTCCGCGTAGGACGGCCGTTTCCTGTTCGACTTTTTCTTACGGTTTCCAAGAACCCAGGACAGCATGCAGGCACCTACTTTATTCGAATGTGAACGCATTCCACCAGTTGGACAGGGAGTTTAATAGACCAGTGAAGAATTGCGAGACTATTCGCACTTCCGGTCAGGAACGGGCGATATCATCCTTGCCACCGCCCAGACACTGCGGCGACGCCATTATTTCGCCGCCACGCGCCGACCACTCGGCTGGTGTCAGTGTTTGCATGGAAAGCGCGTGGATACCGCCGTTCAGTTCGCTCGCCAACAGGCTGTTGATCTGTTGATGGCGGCGTACCCGGGGCATGCCCTCAAAGGTATCGGAAACGATGACCAGTTTGAAATGCGATTCGGAACCGGGAGGCACATTATGCATATGGCTCTCGTTCATCACTTCCAGATGCGCTGGTCCGATGGCGTCGTGAATTTTTGTTTCAATGGTTTGGTGCATGGTCATTTTTCTGTCTTTCGGTCGCAGTAAACAGGCGCGCAACGGCACCGCTCCTCTTAATATAGGGCGCGCCGGCGCGGACGCCAATAGAGGTGGCTTGCCTATTATTGAGTGACTTGCGGGCGACCGGTACGCGGTGTCGGGTGGCGGTATTGCTTGGGAATACTTTCGTCCAGGGACGCCAGGTCACGGCGCAGGCCGGCAATCTCGGCCTGCAGGCTGGTTGCCGCCGCATTGGCTTTGCCGGATTCGGACTGCATTGAAGAAGCCAGCTTGTCTAACGAATCAACCCGTGATTCCATACCGGAGACCTTATGGTCAATTTCCACTTTGACGGCGCTTAATTCCTTGCGCGCGTTCAGGATAAAAGAACTCATATCTCCATCTGACCGTCGCATTGCAGCGCTACCTAACCACAACGCGGTCAGCGCTATCAAAAGTGCTAAAACACTAAAAATCAGTTCCATGTTTTCCCTCGCGATCGGCTGATACCGTTGGCATCAAAATAGACAATATTGAGAGCCGGATCAATTTCAGGTTATCCACAGCCCCCGCAGACCCGCAATTCTGCCATTTATGCAATCCAGTGCCGCGTTTTTCATCCGGGTGCAGTTCCATGAACCGGCATTTCGATTCTCTTTCCCGTGGTTGACCATGGAATGACGTCTTCGCGCCTGACTGATTATCTGAGGGTTTGTCCGCTCCTGGAATATTTTGTTCCCTGTGTCTGACCCGGGTGCACCTGCTGGTGGCGAACATTTTGACCCTGTGCCCCCCCAGCGACCGGGGATCGTGTCGGGAACTGAATTGAGGCTGGACATTTCAGGAAAAGCGGTGGAAAAGCTCGGGTTCCACGTGTAAGTCGATAACGATCAAATCGGCGATGTTTGATTTTCGGGAGACTTTATATGACTGCAGCGAGTGATACCGCACATAGCAACATGGCCAACGCGATACGGTTTTTGTCGGCAGATGCCGTGCAGAAAGCAAAATCCGGACATCCGGGCATGCCCATGGGCATGGCCGATGTGGCGACGGTGCTGTTTGCACAGCATTTGAAATTCGATCCTTCCAAACCGAATTGGGCTGACCGCGACCGTTTCGTTTTATCGGCGGGTCATGGTTCGATGTTGTTGTATGCATTGCTGTATCTGACCGGTTATCAGGACATGACGCTCGACCAACTGAAAAATTTCCGTCAACTGGGATCGAAAACCGCCGGCCATCCCGAGTTTGGGCACGCGTCAGGTATCGAAACTACAACCGGGCCGCTGGGTCAGGGACTGGCGACAGCCGTTGGTATGGCGCTGGGCGAACGGCTTATGAATGCCCGTTTTGGTGATGGCGCTGTTGACCATTACACCTATGTGATCGCGGGTGATGGCTGTTTGATGGAAGGGATCAGTCATGAAGCGATTTCCCTGGCTGGCAGTTTAAATCTTTCCAAACTGATCGTGCTGTTTGACGACAATGACATCTGCATTGATGGGCCGACCAAAATGTCGGTTAATGATGACCAGGTGGCCCGCTTCAAGGCCTGTGGCTGGGCGGCGGAACAGATTGATGGCCACGATCGCGATGCGATCAACGCCGCGATCGTCCGGGCCAAGGCATCTGACAAACCCTATATGATCGCCTGCAAAACCGTAATTGGCAGAGGTGCGCCTTCCAAGCAGGGAACCGCAGCGACCCATGGTGCGCCGCTGGGCGATGAGGAAATTGCCGCCGCGCGGGTCGCCATGGCTTGGCCCTATGCACCGTTTGAGGTGCCTGCGGAGGTACTGGATCAATGGCGTACCGCCGGTCGCCGTGGAACCAGCGACCAGGAGGCATGGCAGGGGCGTATCTCCGGGATGACTGCAGACCAGCGCGGTGATTTTGACCGTGCCGTGTCGGGCGGTCTGGCAGAAGGGTGGCTGGAGGCCCTGAATGCCCATAAAAAAATGTGTGCTGATAAACAACCCGGATGGGCGACCCGCCAGGCCTCGGGTGAGGCGTTGGCGGTATTGACGCAGGCCATTCCCGAACTGATCGGCGGTTCTGCCGATTTGACCGGCTCGGTAAACACCAAAACCCCGTCCACACTGCCGATCAGCGCCGCAGACTTTTCCGGCCGCTACGTGCACTACGGGGTGCGCGAACATGGCATGGGGGCGGTGATGAATGGTCTCGCCCTGCATGGCGGCGCAATTCCCTATGGCGGTACCTTTCTGGTGTTCGCCGACTACATGAAGGGTGCCATTCGTCTGTCGGCACTGATGGGCCAGCGGGTGATCTATGTTCTGACCCATGATTCCATTGGTTTGGGAGAAGACGGGCCAACCCACCAGGCGGTCGAGACTCTGGCATCTTTGCGGGCGACGCCGAACTTCAAGGTGTTCCGGCCCTGCGACGCCGTTGAAGCCGCCGAATGCTGGGCTGCCGCCCTGCAGGACCGGGCGGGGCCATCCGGCATGGTGCTTTCCCGCCAGGGAATGCCAACCCAGCGAACAGTGCATACAGATGAAAACCTGAGCGCCAAAGGTGGTTATGTGCTGGCGGAAGCGGAGGGGGCGCGCAAGGCGACAGTGTTTGCAACGGGCTCTGAAGTTTCCATCGCCATGGCGGCGCGTGAAATCCTGCAGGCTGAAGGGGTGCCGACGGCCGTTGTTTCCATGCCCTGCTGGGAGCTGTTCGACCAGCAGGATGCCGCCTATCGGCGCCAGGTGCGCGGTCCGGGAACTGTCCGGGTTGCCGTCGAGGCGGCGGTCCGTATGGGATGGGACAAATATATCCGCAATCACGGTGGGTTTGTCGGCATGGACGGCTTTGGCGCATCCGCACCGGCCGGCCAATTGTTTGAACATTTTGGAATAACCGCAGATAATGTTGTTAAAGAAGTTAAGTCACGTCTTTGATGCGACCTGCTCAGTTAATAAAATGAAGGGATAAATAAATGGCTTTGGTATCATTGCGACAGCTATTGGATCATGGCGCAGAGAATGATTACGGCATGCCGGCGTTTAATATTAACAATATGGAACAAATGCTGGCGATCATGTCAGCAGCCGAAAAAACCGATAGTCCGGTGATCATGCAGGCCAGTCGTGGGGCGCGTAAATATGCCAACGATATTGTGCTGCGGCATCTGATTATCGCCGCCGCCGAGATGTATCCGGATATCCCGATCTGCATGCACCAGGATCATGGCAACAATGCCGCGACCTGTATGTCAGCTGTCGCCAACGGCTTTTCGTCGGTGATGATGGACGGCTCCTTAATGGAAGACGGCAAAACCCCGGCCTCCTATGACTATAACGTCGAAGCGACTGCGGAAGTCTCCAAAATGGCACATCTGGTTGGTGTTTCTGTGGAAGGTGAACTGGGCTGCCTGGGATCTTTGGAGACGGGGGAAGGCGACAAGGAAGATGGCCATGGATTTGAAGGCAAGCTCGATAAGGACATGCTTTTGACGGATCCCGATGAAGCCGCTGACTTCGTTGCTAAAACCAAAGTCGATGCCCTGGCCATTGCCATGGGTACGTCCCATGGCGCCTATAAATTCACCCGTAAACCAACCGGCGATATTCTGGCCATGGATGTCGTCAAGGCCATCCACGCCCGCCTGCCGAACACCCATCTGGTCATGCATGGCTCGTCGTCGGTTCCTCAGGAATTACAGGATATCATCAATGCCAATGGCGGTGAAATGCCGCAAACATTCGGGGTCCCCGTCGAAGAAATCGAAATCGGCATTAAAAACGGGGTGCGCAAGGTTAATATCGACACCGATAACCGCATGGCGATTACCGGACAGATCCGAAAGGTTCTGTTTGAGAACAAATCCGAGTTCGATCCCAGGGCTTATCTGAAGCCGGCAATGGCGGCTATGGAAGCCGTCTGCATTGACCGCTTCGAGCGCTTTAACTGTGCCGGTCAGGCATCGAAGATCAAAGCCATCCCGCTGAGTGAAATGGCTGCGCGCTATGCCAGCGGCTCGCTGGATCCGACTGTAAAATAGACATGACAGGTGGGGAGGGCTTATGGCTCACGTGAAAATTGCGCCCAGCATCCTGGCATCGGATTTTTCGCGCCTTGGTGATGAAGTCCGTGCCATTGATCAGGCCGGCTGTGATTATGTCCATATTGACGTCATGGACGGTCACTTTGTGCCGAACCTGACCTTTGGTCCGCCCATCATCAAGTCGATCCGCCCGCATACGGACAAGGTGTTCGATGTCCACTTGATGATTGAGCCGGCGCAACCCTATCTGGAACACTATGCGGCCGCAGGTGCCGATATCCTCACCGTTCATGTGGAAGCCGACAAGCATCTGGACCGTAGCCTGCAGTTGATCCGCTCGTTGGGAAAAAAGGCCGGGGTTTCACTCAACCCGGCAACCCCGATCAATACCATTGAATACGTGCTGGATAAGCTTGATCTTATTCTGGTCATGAGTGTTAACCCGGGCTTCGGCGGGCAAAGTTTTATCCCGTCGGCATTGGATAAAATCCGCAATATCCGCAAGCTGATCGGTGACCGGCCGATCGAGATCGAGGTTGACGGCGGCGTCAATGCCGATAACGCGGCGGCCATTGTTGAAGCCGGTGCCAGCGTTCTGGTTGCCGGCAGCGCGGTTTTCAACAAGCCCGACTACCGGGTCGCCATTGAGGCCATCAGAAACGCCACCAGTTAGTGCAGTTCATGTTCATATGGAATCGCTGAGACGTCCGCACCGGTCCCCTGGTCAGGAGCGGTTCGCGCAGCGATGTGGACATCACAAGCGGGCCGCGACGCAGCCCAGGGACCGGTGCGGACGCCAACAGGTCGCCAAAGCGGCCTGCCGGCGTCGTTGCGAATGCTCACCGATACCCCCCCGCATCGCTTTCCCATTCGCGCCTAACCGGCAGGCCGCTTTGGCGATCTCAGCTGTTTCCATATGAACATGAAATGCACTAGTCACCAGAAGATGCCAACACGGCCGACTGCGACCCTCTGGCGGCATTTGATCTCAGTGCGTATTTAAAAGATTTCCGGTGTATCGCCAGCGCGCGGATCCGGGCTGCGTCAGGTGATTGCATCAACCTGTTCGTCGGTCAGGTTCCCCGGTACGATTGTTACCGGAATACGCAGCTTTCCAGCCATTTTTTCCACCAGATAGGTGACCAGCGGGCCCGGGCCATCGGTTCCGGTCGCCGCACCCAGGATAAGCAGAGACACGTCTTTCTCTTCGTCGATGAGCTTAACCACTTCTTCACGGACTTTGCCTTCGCGGATATAGCAGGCGGGGACATAACCGGTTCGTTTTTCGACCACGGAAGCGACGACCTGGAGAAGTTCTTCAGCCTCTTCGCGGGCTTCTTCGCGCATCCGCTCGCCAATGGCGGCCCAATGCTGAAATTCAGCAGGCTGCATGACGTAAAGCAGGGCAACACGTCCGTTGGAATTGCTGGCCCGACGGCAGGCAAAGCGAAGGGCCGCCCCCATCTCTTCGCTTTCATCGACCACACAAAGGAAGGTACGCCCGGTTCGGGGGGACTCTTCTGATGTCGCTGTTGACGTATCGTCGCTCACTTCGGTTTCCTCGCTACGATTTGCGGAAGGCGGCGTTTGCCATCCATCCTGCCAAACCTGCCACCAGAATGGCAAGCACACCATAGGCAAAAGAGTGGCGGTGGGCAAAATTATAAATGCCGGCTTCGACACCGAATTTTCTGACATTCAGCAAAGTGGTTTTGTAGGCGGCAATTTCGCCCTTTTTGATCAGATAAGTATCAATGCCAAAGGTGCCGACCGTCAGGTTGGCCGGAAAATGCACTTTCGTCCGAAACAACCGGTTGCCCAGGAAAACAAGGTTGCCCGGTTTCCAGTGGTACAGATTCTGGTTTTCCTTATTGCGGACCAGGGCGTGGCGAAATGTTTCCCAATCCTCCACGTCGGCGTAGGCCTTGGCCGGGGTCATGCGAATGTTTTCAACACCGATCTGGTGGGTATAGGCGATCCCGCCCGGCAAAAACTCGTTCAGGTCCCGGTTGCTGGCCATCATGTAGAGGGACGGTACATTCTCCAGGACGACTTGCCTGCGGTTGACCCAGACGCCCATGACCTGTTCTTTTTTGCGGACGATTTCATCACGGATCGGTCCTCGGACGACAATGACAACATCCCCTTCACCCGGCGCCACGCCAAAAATCAGCAAGTCGGTACCGGAAAACCCGGTGGTTATCTTGACGATCGGTTCCGACAGATCGACCGTAATCTCGCTGGCTCGGGCGGCGCCGGCGTCGGCAATGGCATCGATCAGGAGAAATAGCGCGATAAAGCAAAGAATTTTTTTCATATCAATGGCCTACGCCGCCGCCCAGAGAGAACAAGTCGGCGGGAACTGCGACAAGGTCGTAGCCCAGCTTGCTGCAGACTCCCAACACGATGATGGCCAGCAGACCCCGCAAATGTTCACCCTGCATGCGGCTGCCGAATTTGGCCCCAAACTGTGCACCAATGACGCCGCCGATCATCAGAATAAGCGCCAGCACCACATCAACGGTCTGGTTGTTGACGGCTTGCAGGATCGTGACGTTGGCGGTAACGAAGATAATCTGCAGGAGCGATGTGCCGACAACCACCGAGGTCGGCATTCCCAGCAAGTAGATCATGGCCGGAACCATCACAAAGCCGCCACCGACCCCCATGATCGCGGCCAGAATGCCGACAACAAAACCAATGGCGACGGGCAGCAAGGCGCTGATATAGAGCCGCGACTTGCGGAACCGCATTTTGAACGGCAGACCATGCAGCCAATTGTGATAGTGGGCTTTGCTGACCACCTTTTTTTTGCGCTTCTGCATGGCGCGGACGCTTTCGACCAGCATCAGGGAGCCGATAATCGAAAGGAATATGACGTAGCTTAATTTGATGACCAGATCAATTTGGCCCAGTCCCTTGAGGACCGTGAACAGCCAGACGCCGAATGTTGAGCCGAGAACACCACCAACAAGCAGAACAATGCCCATTTTGATGTCGACATTGCCGCGTCTGAAATGCGCCAACACACCGGAAATCGATGAGGCGACAATTTGGTTGGCTTCGGTGGCGACCGCAACGGGGGAGGGGATTCCGATGAAAAACAACAGGGGCGTCATTAAAAAACCGCCACCAACCCCAAACAATCCAGATAAAAACCCCACCCCGCCGCCTAATCCCAGGATCAGGAAAATATTAACCGACATTTCGGCAATGGGGAGATAGATCTGCATCAGCGACGTTTCCTAACCCTCGTGGGTACGGATGAGTGCCGATGGTAAGAGTGAAACAGCTGCACGCTCGGAGCATCGCCTGTTTCAAGTGCCACGTTAGGGCGACCTCATCAGGTATTCCCAGGACGGAAAAAGTTCTTTCAAGAGAACATGTTACGGCTTTTATGCCATTCAACTGCGGCTGTCAACGGGCGTCGCCCCTTGAATTGATGATTTCAACGAATATTTCAACCGGAACGAAGAATTTACCCAAAATTAAGGCCTGACAGGTATAGTCGGGTCAATTGAAACAGGGCATTCCGGTTGGGCCATGGGCGACAGGACGGGCACCGATAAAAAATCACCTTTGCTGCGCCGGCTGTTGCTCGGCGGCACCGGGGTTGTGCTCTTTTTTGGTATTGTGATTTTTGCATCTCCTTACGTCGTTCCGCAATCCATTGCAAATACGACGATCGAAAAGGGCCTGTCCTATGTCTTGGGACGTCCTGTCCGCATAAACGGGCCGTCATCATTTACCCTTCTGCCGTCATTAAGTGTCAGGGCCGCCAATGTGGTCGTATTAGGAGGAGGTCCTGGACAGCCGGATCCGGAACGCCCGGTTCTCGCAGATATCGATTTGCTTGACCTTGAGTTGGGAACATTTGCCCTGTTGGCTGATAAAATTCAGCTGACCAGGCTGCATATAAGCACACCGCAAATACGGCTGGTCCGTGATGGCGACGGCGCCGGCAACTGGCAGGATGTTATCAATGCAGCACCCGTCGCGGCCAAACCTGATTTGGCATGGGGCTGGTGGCAGGACATGCAGATCGGGGATGTGCAGGTCACGAATGGCCGATTCCTTTTTAGCGATGTCGCCCAGGGCCGGAAAATCAGCGGCGACAACCTGAACTTGCGGGCATACATCTCAAACGCGACGGGGGCCGGAAAAGGCATTTCCGTAAAAGGCAGTGCGCGGGTAAACGGTGAACCGGTTGAGGTCCTTGTCGATTTGGGGGCTGTCGAAAAGCTGCTGGCCGGCAGCCGGCTGCCGTTAGTCGCCAAGTTGTCATCGGCGTTCGGACAAATCGCCTATCAGGGCGCGATTGCCAAGCGCCAGTACCTTGTCAGTGATGGCCGGTTTTCCATCGAAGCGCCGGATATCGGCCGGCTTGAAAAATGGCTGGGCCGAATCTTTGATGTGGCTATCGCCGGGGCCCTTAAAATCACCGGCCGGCTCACCGATAACGGAAGTCGGTTTGCGATGGAGGATCTGACATTCCTTGCCGGTAAAAGCCAGGTCAAGGGCAAGGTCCTCATTGTCGACGGGATCCAGGGCCCGCATATCAGTGCGGATCTGTATGCGTCCGATTTTGACCTGGCACCGTTTTTATCATTCAGTTTCTCACAGGCATGGCCGAAATCGCTAAACGGCAGCATCAAGTTCAATTGGCAGAAAATTTCCTATGGAGCGGTTGAAACCGGCCCCGGACAGATCGCCATCGCCCTGAAACTGAACCCGCAGCGCATTGAAATGACGCTGCCGACCATCGAATTGTTCGGCGGACAGGGGCGTGCAGAGATGCAGTTGGCAACCGGGGAGGGCATGACATCCTTTAAAGGCCAGATGCAGCTCATTCGGATCAATTCGGCTTTGCTGCTCGAGAATTTCCAGGACAGGGCGATGATATCCGGTGATGGCGATTTGAGTCTGGATTTGTTTTCGGTCGGCAGCAATTTCGGGGAATTACTGGCGGCTTTACGTGGAAATGGTAATTTTAATGTGCTTGCTGGACAGGTCCATGACGAAGTTCTGGCCGAATATCTTATAAAAGGCAGTCCTGGCAGTCTTCCCTTTACGCAGTTGATTGGCAGTTTCTCGGTCAATCAGGGGATTGTTAAAGGCAGTGATCTGTTACTTAAATCGCCGGATTTAAGCCTTGTCGGGGATGGCGCCATCGATCTGGCGCGTGGTGCTGTCGATATCCGGCTGCAATCGCTGATCTCGGAAACCACTAAAAAAGGCGAAGAATACAAGACCATACGGCCTTTCCGCATAAGCGGAACCGTGGGACAACTGGCAATCAACCCGGAAGAAGGCTGAGGCAAAGATCGGCGGCGGACAGATTACCAGAAGCCTGGCTGATGGCGGTCCCGTTCAAGAACCTGTAAGGGCGCACAAACGCCCTAGAACACCAGTTCGTCTTCCTCGCCGCCACTGGCGATCACAATTTCGCCGGCGTCGGCCAGCGCCTTGGCGATCTGCACGATCGCTGACTGGGCCTCGTCGACATCTTTCAGACGCACCGC
>JABMNT010000114.1 GCA_013203595.1 Rhodospirillales bacterium | reverse complement strand
ACCCCGTACACCGTGAAGCAACCACGAACGGCAAAAAATAACCGTTAGTGATCGTTCCTAATCCTAAAAATATCGAAAAACCTAATAGATCAGCGCTGCAATCGTGTTTTTCAGCACCCTGCTAGACGCTCAGTTGGCGATCCAGTTCAGCAGCAACGCCACGGTCACCACCGACAATCCCGTTGAAATCAGCGTCGCCGAGGTGGCCCGCGCCACATAGATGCCGTATCCGCTGGCATAGATAAAGACATTGGCCCCGGTCGGCAGGGCGGCTGAGATTGTGGCGATCGCTGCCCACATGGGGTCGAGCCTGAACACGTAGGTCGTCAGGGCCCAGATGATCAGCGGATGGGCGATCAGTTTAAGCCCGACAATGGTCAGGCTCTCGTCCAGCTTGCCGGCAATTTTGTAGTCGATCAGCGACGCGCCGAGGGCGAACAGGGCGCAGGGCGCCGCCGCTGCGCTCAGAAGGGCGCAGAACCGGTCGACGGGGACGGGCAAATCCCAGTCTAACAGAACCAGCGGCAGGGCCAGGCAGATGGCGATGACAACCGGGTTCGAAGCCATGATTTTCAGCGATGAAAAAATGACCTGCACCGTTGTTTTATTCTGGCCGCGGCCAAATTCGACGATCAACGCGGTCAGGGTAATAAACATCGGGTTGTGAAAACTGATGATGATCAGCAGGGGCAGCATGCCGGCTTCCCCATAAATGGCATAGACCAGCGGCAGACCAAGCATGACCGTATTGCCGTAAACACTGCCCATTCCAAAGATCGCCAGCTGATCAAGCGGCAGTCTGAAAATAAACCGGCCGATGAGGACAGCGCCAAGATATAACAGATAACTGCCGCCAAAATAGGCCGCCAGAATGTTCATGTCATCGGCACTCGGCAGGTCATTGCGGGCGACGGTGCGAAACATCAATACGGGAATGGCAACGTAAAAGACAAAATTTGTCAGGCCCTGGATGCCTTCCGCAGTCAACAGTCGGGTCCGGCCAACAATATAGCCGCACAGCACCAGCCCGAATACCGGCAGGACGATGCCAAGTGTCAGTTCCACAGGCGGCGCCTACCCGAGACCGGAATAAATGGTCGACGGCGTGTCACCACCAATCGTCGCCACCGATGCCCTGAGGGTCTGGATGAACGCCTGGCTCATTTGCGAGCGGGTGACGCCGGTCGGAAACAACAGGCCGTATTCAAAGCGGATCGCCGGCTCGAACCGGCGGACCGCGACTTTTGCGCCGATTGCATCGGCAATGAACGGGTGCACAATCGACAGGCCGACCCCGGCGGCAACCAGGGAACAGACCATAACCGTTGATTTTGCCTCCACACCCAGTTTGCGACGGATGCCCAGACGGCCGAACAGTTCATCCGTGCGGTAGCGAAACAGGCCGCCCGGTTCAACCGAGATAAACGGCTGATCTTCCAGATCATGGGCGCTGATCACTTTCTTTTCCGTCAGCGGATGGTCAATGGGGGTCACGCAAACGGCGTCGACACCGCATAGCGGTTCGATATCAATGGATTCATGCTCAATGGGCAGGGTCGCCAGACCGAAATCGTACTGCGCGTTGGCAATGCCCTTCTCGATTTCCTGACGGTTGCCAAGATCGACGGATATCTTGACCTGCGGATAATTGTTTTTGACCAGGGCAATGGTTTCCGGCAACAGCCCATACCCCAGTGCCGGCATGGCGATAATCCGCAAGGTGCCGGTTCCCAGGGTCTGGATATCGCGGGCCGTTGCCGAGATCTGATCAACACCGGCCAGCACCTTTTCCGCGACAATATAAAATTGCTGGCCTTCCGGTGTGATCAGCAACCGCCCATGCCGACGGTCGAACAAGTTAAAACCCAGCTCCTGCTCCAGTTGGGTAATCAGGCGGCTTACCGCCGACTGCGTCAGTCCCATAAGCTCTGCCGCATGGGTTGTGGTGCCACGGGACAGGACCGCACGCATGGCTTCCAATTGCCTGAGTTTCATGGTTCACACTTTCTTAAAACGGCGCCGTTTCGGGAGCCTGGACATCTATTCATATACAGCATAGGCATAGGTAAATTATGAATTTTCTTTCATAGTGTAAAATTTCTACGATCAAATCGGATTTAAAAGCAATAGATATCTGTCGGTTTTTTGTAAGACTATTCAAATAGTTGAAAAAACCGACATAAACGGGAGGAGAAAGGCTGGAGGCCGATCTGCACCAGGCAGAGCGAAGCGCCAGTTTAAACGCGCGCATGAATTTTAACACCATTGCAGCCATTGGATTTATTGCATTCTCACTGCTTTTGTTCCTGCTGATCCCGTCGCAGATTGAACGGCCGCTGTTGATCATGGGCCAGTCTCCGGGGCTCGATCCGGCCCTGTTCCCGACCCTTGTTGCCTCCGGCTTCGGTGGTCTGGGTATCTGGTATTTGGTCAAAAGCCGGAAACTACGCGAAACCAACGGCCTGAAGGCCCTGGATCGGGAGGCAATTCTTAATGTCAGCATTTCGATTGCCGTATTCGTCGCCTACGCATTGCTGATGGAGCCCTTGGGATTTATTCCGTCGAGCGCGCTGATGATTTTCGGGTTGTCCCTCTTCTACGGAATCAGGAACATATATCTGGTCGGGGTGATCTGCCTGGCCGTGCCATCTGTAACCTATTTTATTTTCACCAAAGGTCTGAAAGTCTTCCTGCCGGAGTTTCCATTCCTGTGACGGTTAAAACCATTTATCAAAGGGCCCGACACTAATGCTCGAAAATTTTATGATGGGGCTCGAACTGGCCTTTCGGTTAGATACCTTTGCCATGATGGCGGTCGGGTTGGTGCTGGGCATGGTGGTTGGTGCGCTGCCCGGATTTACCACGGTTATGGCCATGGCGGTGCTGTTGCCGCTGTCGTTTTTCCTGGAGCCGCTGGTTGGTATTCCGTTTCTGATCGGTGTCTACAAGGGCGGCATTTACGGGGGCAGTATTCCGGCGATCCTGGTGTCCATGCCGGGAACCGGGGCATCGGTTGCGACGACCTTTGACGGACCCGCTCTGACCCGAAAGAAACAGCCGCGTAAAGCCCTGGAGATGGCGTTATTCTCCTCAGTCTTCGGGGACCTGTCGAGCGACGTGATCACCATTCTGTGTATTGGCCCGATCGCCCTGATTGCCATGAAAATCGGGCCGCCTGAGCTGGCTGCTGTGCTGTTTCTCAGCCTTATTGTCATTACCATTACCGGCGGCGGTGTTTTCGTCAAAGGTTTGCTGATGATGACCCTGGGTCTGTTCATTTCCCTGATCGGCCAGGACCCGATCGGTGCGCTGTCACGGTTTACCTTTGATTTTTTTGCAATCAAATCGGGCATACCTCTGCTGCCGATGCTGATCGGCCTGTTTGCCCTGCCGGAAATTCTGCTGGCGATCGAAAAGAAAGCCTCGTCGGTGATGAACGAAAAGCTGGATACGAAAGCCGGTGGACGCCTGACCTGGCCGGAGTTTCGCAGATGTATCCGCACCATGTGCCGGTCAACGGCGATTGGCACCACCATCGGCATGATCCCCGGTGTCGGCCAGGTCGTCGCCGCCTTTATGGGGTATGCGGCAGCCAAGAACGCGTCTAGTCATCCGGAAACCTTCGGCAAGGGCGAGCTTGAAGGGGTTGCGGCGGCGGAGGCGGCAAACAATGCGGTCAACGGACCGACCCTGGTGCCCCTGCTGACCCTTGGCATTCCCGGTGACAATGTGACGGCAATTCTGCTGGGCGCCTTTGTTGCCCAGGGCTTACGTCCGGGGCCGCAATTGTTTAGTGAACAGGGCTCGCTGGTCTATGCGATCCTGATTGCCATGGTCATGGCCAATGTCCTGTTTTTGTTCATCGGCTATTTCCTGGTGCCGTTGTTTGCCAAAGTTGTCACCATTCGCAAGGGCATCTTGCTGCCGCTTACCGTGGTCTTTGCCTTTGCCGGCTCCTACGTGTTCCGCTCCGATCCCATGGATCTGATTATTCTGGTGGTCTTCGGTGTCTTTGGTTATCTGGCGAAAAAACTGCGCTTTGATGTGACGCCGCTGGTCATGGGCTTCATTCTGGGGCCGATCCTCGAATACAGTTTCGGGCAAACGGTGACCATGTCGCAGGAAAACATCGTCGGTTATATTGTTACGGAACGGCCGATTACCCTGGTCATTCTGATCCTGACACCGGTTATCACTTATTTTCTGTGGCGTAAAAGCGCCCGCCTGCGGAGCGCCTATGGCGTCTCCGAAGGCTAACGGGGGAAGATGTTTTGACACAGGGAATCTGGGCAACCTGGTACGATCTGGCGGACGGGCCGCCTGCGGCCTATTTCGACTGGCTGCATGATCACCATTTGCCGCAAATACAGCAGCGTGCCGGTTTTGCCTGGGCCGCTCACTACCGGATCACCGGTGGCGGTAAACGGATGGACAAGATCCATGATCATCTGGCCCGTACCGGTGCCAACGTCGGAACCGGCTCGCAATATCTGGTGCTGGTCGGGGCAACCTCGCCGCATGTCTTTTTCAAACCACGGATTGATTTGTGGCAGGCGGCGCTGACCGGAACAGACGCCGAGATGCTGGCCTTGCGTCTGGGCGCACGAACCTGCTTTTTCACCGAGGAAGCCAGGGTCACCGGCCCCGAATATGACACGGCTGTCGACGGCGGATGTCCGGCCCCGGCCATTCAGATGGGGAGTTTTCAGACCAAGACCCTGGACGATGAACTGGATCTTGCCGCCTGGTACGCGCAATATAGACTGCCGGCCATGTCGCGGATGCCGGGCTGTGTGGCCAGCCGCAAACTGGTCTCGGTCGCCGGCTGGGCCAAGCATTCGATCCTCTACGAATTCACATCGCTCAAGGCCCGTCTGGACTCCTTTCAAAGCCACGAATCCCTGGCCCTCGATGATCGCGTCTGGACCAACAGGATTATCAATTACACGGTGCACGCACCGGGATCACCCAGTGTCGGCGAACGCATCTGGCCGGCCGCCGATACGGGCTGGCAATCCAGCAACGAAACAAAGGACAGACAACAATGGCCATGATCTCCTATCCCGATGACGATAATTTGTCAGCAGATCAGGAAGTTCTCTTCGACCATGCCAAAACCCTGATGGGCCGCCTGGCCAATGCCGTGCGCATGGGCGGACAGTCGCCCCGGCTGATGCAGCCGCTGATGGGCTTCATGGTCGCCGCCCTGCGCCACGAGGTGTCCGGTATTCTGCCAATGGAAATCAAGTCGCTGGTGATCCTGAAAACCTCGACCCTGAACGGCTGCGCCTACTGCATCGGCCACAATTCAACGCTCGGCCGGGGCCTGGGGTTCAGCGAGGAAAAAATTGCAGCGGTGGCAGGCGACTACCAAAATACATCCCTGTTCACGGCCCCAGAAAAAGCCGCAATGGCATGGGCAGAATGCCTGACGGAAAAGAATTACCATCAGGGCAAGGGCAAGGCGGTTAAGGAAGAGCTGAAGAAACACTTTTCAGAGCCTGAAATCATCGAGATCACAATGGTGTCGGGGTTCTTCAACTTCTGGAACCGGTTTACCGACGGTCTTGAGATCGATCTGGAATCGGAAGACTCCGTCGGCAAAATCAAAAACTCAAAGAAGGTCGATGTGGATAAATACGTGGCCTTCATGCGAGACGCCTGGTGGAATGACAAATAACAGAAGTGCCGCCTTAAACGGCCTCGTGAGCATCATTTGTGCAACTGAAAACTGTGAGGTAAAAACGATGAAATTAAGCAAATTATTACGCGTTGCACTGGGAGCAACTGTTGCTCTCGGGTTGACGGCCGGGGCGGCGCAAGCCGAGTATCCGGAAAAGCCCATCACCCTGGTCCTGCCGCTGGGAGCGGGAGGGTCCCATGATCTCAACTCGCGGGTCTTCACCAGCATCATTCCTCAGTATCTTGAGAACGCGATGATCGTCAAACTGATGCCGGGAGCAAGTGGACAAACCGGCACCGCCGCCGTCGCCAAAGCAAAACCCGACGGCTATACCCTGCTGTTTACCCATAATTTCTTTGACCAGCTGCAGCAGCATGTAACCAAGCTGCCCTACACGCCTGACGATTTCGAGACAGTTGTCCGGCTCAATTATGCAGTTCCCTCGATCGTTGTTCTGGCGTCGAGCCCCTACAAGACCCTGAAGGATATGCTGGATTTCGGTAAAGCCAATCCCAACACCCTCAAGTTCGGCCACAGCGGCAACTGGGGTGCGGTCATGGTGCCGGGTGCGCTGCTGCTTTCCGAGGCAGGTGTGCAGGCCACATTGATTCCGCATAAAGGCGGCGGACCGACCATGAAGGCCCTGCTCTCCGGGGACGTTGATTTCACCATGGCCTTCCCGTCGGTCATCGGTGCCCAGGGCGACAAGCTGCGGGTGCTGGCCTCTTTGGGTACGGAACGCACCTATAAGGACGTTCCCACATTGAAGGAGCTTGGCTATACGCCGTCGGTCGGTCTGATGAACCGGGTGGTGCTGGCACCAAAAGGCATGCCGGCTGATCGCATGAAAAAACTGCGCGATGCCTTTACCGCCATGCAAAAAGACAAGACCTACGGCAGCATGATGAAAAAGCTGGGTGAAAACACCGAGCTGATGCAGGGCCCCGAATACGAAGGCGAGCGTATGGAGCAGAGTAAAAACTACGAAAAGCTGGTGAAGGCGATCACCAGCAAATAGCATCTGACCCGTTCCGGGAACCGGAGGGCGCTGGCCGCCCTTCGGTTGACCGGGGCGGGATTCTTTATTCTGGCGAATGAAATGTATTGATCATGTCTGAAAAATCCATCGCTCTCATTGGCCTGGGCGTGCTTGGTTCGGCCATCGCGGAAGTCCTGATCAGCAATGGTTTTGAGGTTTATGGCAGCGACGTTGACCCGGACAGCCGGGCCCGGGCCCTGGCGCTGGGTGTTGCCATGCGCCCCTCCATTGCTGAGCTGCCAGGCGAAAACACGCCGGTTCTGACCTGTCTGCCCTCATCCGATGCCCTGCATGCCGTGGTTGGCGAACTGGTGGCTTCGGGGGTCACGGGGCGCACGGTTATCGAGGTGTCGACCTTGCCGGTCGCTGAAAAGGAAAAGGCCCGGGCATCCCTGGCGGCGGCGGCGATGATACTGCTCGACTGCCCGCTCAGCGGCAACCGGATCATGGCCCTGCAGGGGCAGCTGACCGCCTTTGCCAGCGGCGACGAGATCGCCTTCGCGGGGATCCGCTCGGTGCTCGACGGGTTTTGTCGGGACGTCCATTACATTGGTCCCTTCGGCCATGGCATGAAAATGAAAATTTGCGGCAATATACTGAACCTGGTCCACAACAGTGTCGCCGCCGAGGTTATGGTTCTGGGTATGAAATCGGGGCTGGATCCAAAGACCATTCATAAGGTGATCAGCGGCAGCGGATCCAGTTCGCGCATGTTTGAGGTGCGCGGCGCCCTGATGGTCGACGAAGACTATCGCAGGGAAGGCATGAATTTCTCCATTCCCCTCAAGGATGCCCGGATCATTTCCGAGCATGCGGCGTCGCTTTATTGCCCGACGCCGGTCTATCAGGCCGCCCTGCAACCCTATTATGCAGCCGTTGCTCAGGGCCATCATGATGAAGACGCGTCGGCCGTCTGCACGGCCCTGGAACAGGCCGCCAATGTGCAGCGCGACAGGAGCTGCAAATGACCGGACCGGATTTCGATACCCGCGCTTTTCGCAATGCGCTCGGCCTGTTTCCGACCGGGATCACGGTGATTACGACGCTGGGGCCCGATGAGAAGCCGGAGGGACTGACCGCCAATTCCTTTGGCGCGGTGTCTCTGGAGCCGGCCCTGGTGCACTGGTGTCTCGGCAAGAAAGCCCCGTCAATGCCGGTGTTCCAGGCCTGCACGCATTTTGCCATCAATGTTCTGAAAGAAGACCAGCGTGATATTTCCAACAAATTCGCGACCCCCGCCGTCGACAAGTTTGAAGGAGTCGACTGGCGCCGCGGTCTCGGCGGTTCGCCGATTATTGCCAGCTCCCTGGCGGTATTCGAATGCCGACACACGATGAGTTACGAAGGTGGCGATCATCTGATTTTTATCGGTGGCGTCGAGGAGTTTACCCATGTGCAGGGGGCGCCGCTTTTGTTCAGCGCCGGCGCCTATGGGGTCGCCCGCCCCCACCCCGATGATTACCACCCTGATCCTGATGCCATCGGGTTTCATGACCTGATGCTGTAGCCGCACTTTTAACGAGGAGATGACAATGCCTGCCTACTGGGTTGCCCGCGCCAAGGTAAATGACCCCGCCGCTTACAAACGCTACACCGACCTGGTGCCCGCCATTATCGGGAAATTCGGTGGCCGGGTGCTGGCCCGCGGTGGCCGCTTTGTCAGTCTGGAGATGCCGCAAAAGTTTGACCGCCATATTGTCATCGAGTTTGCCTCGCTTGAGGATGCCGTCGCCTGCCATGAATCCCCGGCCTATCAGGAGGCCCGGAAATTTCGTCTGGACGGTGTCGGGGAAAACGAACTGATCATTGTCGAGGGCGGCGATGCCACAAAATAACCGGTCTGCCACAGGTATTCAAAAGTTTCATAGAAGTAGTCATGCCTTGGCAGAATATGCGTAGGCTGATTTTGAATTTTTATTCATAGCTGGCTTTTTTTAACATGAACCAATCGCACCCGTCGCCTGCAAGGGCGCAATGACAACGGGGCCAACTGGAGGAAAAATAACATGGATCTCGGCTTTTTCACGATGCCCATCCACCCACCGGGTCGCAACCTGACGGAAACCCTTAAGGAAGACTACGAGTTTGCGGTTTTCGCCGATCAGCTTGGCTTCGTTGAAGGTCTGTTCGGCGAGCATATTACCGATGGTGCCGAAACCATCACTTCAAGTCTGATCTTCATTGCCTGGGTTCTGCGTGAAACCAAGAACATCAAGTTGGGCACCGGCACCGTCAATCTGCCAAATCACCACCCGGCCATGGTTGCCGCCGAGGTGGCGATGGTTGACCATATGGCGGAAGGCCGCTTCCTGTTCGGGATTTCGCCGGGCGGTCTGGTCTCCGATGCCGAAGTGTTCGGTAACCTGGACAACGACCGCACCGCCATGTTCGTCGAGTCCATCAACCATATTCTGGCGATCTGGGAAGGCGAAGCGCCTTATAATCTGAAAGGCGAGTTCTGGAACATCAGCACTGAAAAAACCCTGATCACCGATCTCGCCCAGGGTATCATCGCCAGACCCTATCAACGCCCGCATCCGCCCATTGTGGTAACCGCCGTGGCACCGTTTTCAAAGGGCGTGACTGCCGCTGCCGAACGCGGCTGGGAGCCGATCTCGGCTAACTTCCTGCAACCGCAATGGGTGAAATCCCATTGGCCCAAATATGTGGAAGGCTGTGAGAACGTGGGCCGCCCGGCCGATCCGAAAAACTGGCGGGTTGCCAAAAGCATTTTTGTAGCCGACGACGAAGCGGTGGCCGAACGCTACGCGACGGAAGTCAATGGTCCCTATCATTTTTACTACCATTCCCTGTTCACCAAACTCAAACGCGCCGGGCGTGCCGAATTGTTCAAAACCGACCGCAATCAGGCCGATGATGATCTGAACACGGAGACCATTGTCGATCAGCTGGTTATTCGCGGCGGGGTTGACAGCGTCGTCGACCAGATACTGGCCTTCCGCGAGCAGATCGGCGATTTCGGCACGCTTTTGTATGCGGGACATGACTGGAAGGACAGGACTCTGGCCAGACGGTCCATGGAGTTGATGGCGACGGAAGTCATGCCGCGGGTCAATAAAGCCATTGGCCAGGGATAGCGGGAGACGGATGTGAGCATTCAAACGATCAAGGCCAACGGCATATCCTTCAGAACCCGGATCAGCGGCAAGGCCGGGGCCCCATGGCTGACGTTTTCCAACTCGCTGGCAACCCGCCTGGAAATGTGGGACGGGCAGGCGGCGGCCTTTGCCGATGCCTATCAGATCCTGCAATACGACACCCGCGGCCACGGCCAGACCGAGGCCCCTGCGGGTGACTATAGCTGGGATCAGTTGACCGGGGATGTGGTTGCCCTGTGGGATCATCTGGATATCGGGAAATCGCATTTTGTCGGGTTGTCGCTCGGTGGCATGACCGGACTGGGTCTGGCCCTTGAACAGGCCGATCGCCTGCTCTCGCTGACCGCCTGTGACTGCCGCGCCGATGCCCCGGAGATGTTTCAGAACATGTGGGACCAGCGTTGCGCCGGGATCGCCGAGGGCGGCATCGCGGCGACCCTTGAGATGACCCTGGCCGCCTGGTTTACCGAGGGCTTCCGGCAAGCCGGCAACCCGGCTGTCGAACAGGTCAGGCAGATGATTTTATCGACGCCGGTTGATGGGTACCTCGGTTGTGTCGGTGCCCTGCGCCAGCTTGACTATAAAAAACGCCTGCCCGAGATCCGCACCCCGACCCTGTTTATGGTCGGCGCCTTTGACGGGCCGCATCCTGCCGAAATGCAGCAGATGCAGGCGCTGGTCGAGGGCGTCCGGCTGCAGGTCCTGGCCGACGCCGCCCATATCAGCAACATCGAACAACCAGTGCTGTTCAACCGCCATCTGGCCGCCTTTCTTGACGCCAATGGTTAACCGGGCTGTATTGAATGTATGGGAGTTGGCCACATAGCAATTACTTCGATTTGAATGAATCGAATAACGGAGGCAGAAGCCGAAACGTTTGCAGATAACCACCTATTATCTTTTCATCATGTTACCAGGGAGGAAACCATGAAGTCCGATAAGTCGAAATCCAAGAAACCAGAAATTCTGGGTCTGAACCGGCGCAAGTTTATTGCCGCTGCCGGTGCCGCCGGTGTTGTTGCGGCAACGCCCCTGTTCTTCACCCGCAATGTGCGCGCCGCCAACTGGCCGGAACGCCCGATTACGGCGGTCATCATGTATGGGGCCGGCGGCGGAACGGACGTGCTGATCCGCTCGCTGACCAGCGAAATGGCCCGCATTGCCGGCTGGGAGATCAATGTCATCAACAAGCCCGGTGCTGTCGGCGGGGTGGCGACTCGCTTCATGCTGAATAAACCCGAAGACGGCTACTGGTGGATGGGTGCCGCCAACTACAACAAGTTCGTGCGCATTATGGGCCACTCGGATTCGAAAGCCTGGGAGGACTGGCAGTATTTCCAGGCGGCCAATTCCCTGGCCAGCTGGTCGGTCCGCACCGATTCACCCTATCAGACCTTCGAAGATGTGATTGCCGCAGCAAAAGCCAATCCCGGCAAGATATCGATCTCCACATCCGGGACCGGTGGCCTGTGGCAGGAACTCGCCCTGATCGTTTCCGAAGCGGCCGGCGTGAAGCTCAAGTACGTGCCCTATAAAGGCGGCAAGGCGGCAAGCCTGGCCGGTCTGCAGGGTGAAGTGGATATCGCCGGTGGTGGTGTGCACGAGCATGTGGAACTGCTGAAAGCCGGCAAGCTGCGCAACCTGCAACAAACCGGGCCCGAGGATATCACGATCGACGGGGTTGGCACCCTGCGTTCCGTCGGCAATATGCTGCCGTCCCTGAAACCGCTGCTGCCGCTGAGTGGTATTTACAACATTGCGCTGCGCCGCAACACGCCGCTCGATATTCTCGACAAGATCCAGCCGGTGTTTGCCGAAGCCGTGAAGTCGGAAACCTTCCAGGGTATCTTGAAAAGCAAGCATTTCCAGGAAGACATCCGTTTCGGCCAGGACGCCGACCGGCGTGCCGCCCAGGTCGAGGCGGTAACCGCAAAAACCTTCTGGAACACCAAGGATCAGATCGGCAAGGAAGTCAAAAGTCTGGACGAGCTCGGTCTGCCTGATCCTGACAGTTTTGATAAATGGTGGCCGCCACAAGGTTACAAGCCGCGCATGGGTTAGGCCTCACTGAACCGACCGCCGGGTGGGCCCGCAATCCGGGTCCACCCGCTTTTTTGAGCGAAAATGTATATGTCAAATCCTGCTGAAGACGCGCTGTCCCGCGAAAAAAAACAGATTGAAGCCTCGGTTTTTGTCGGTGAAGAAGGCGAAGACCCGTCGACACCGAACATGAATATGGTGGCGGCCCTGTTTCTGGCCCTGTTCGGTTTACTGGCGATCTACTTCGCCTGGGACCTGAGCGTCCCTGATTCCTTTTATACGGCACCGGGCCTGCTGCCCATTCTGGTCGGCATAACCCTGGTCGGGATGGCCGCCGGACTGGCGCATACCGCCTGGAAATCCGGTGCGTCCCTGCGTGTACTTACCCGCAAAAACCGCCTGATCGCGCAGTTCATGGCTGATGTGGAGAACCGCCGCAGCCTGGTGCTGATGGGGCTGGTTGCCGCCTATGTCTTCGCCGTCGATTTTCTCGGTTTCGATCTCCGCATCCCCTTGGGCTTTTTCACTTTTCAGTTTGGCAGTTATGAACTGTTTTCAATCATCGCCCTGATCGCCATTCTGAAAATATTCTGGCGCGCCAGTTATCTGTACTGCGCCCTGGTTGCGGTCGGCTGGGTCATGGCCCTGGCCGCGGTCTTTCGCTACGGTTTTCGAATCTTGCTGCCGGGCTCCGGTTGAGGTGACACCATGCTTATAGAAAACATCCTGCTCGCCCTCTCGCCCTACATGCTGTTCATCTGTTTGCTGGGGGTAACCCTCGGCATCCTGTGGGGGGCCATGCCCGGCCTGTCGACGACCATGGCGATGGCCCTGCTGATCGGCCTGTCGGCAACCATGGACCAGTATCCGGCGATCATGTTCATGCTCGGCGTCTATACGGGCAGTGTGTTCGGCGGTGCCATATCGGCGGTGCTGATCAATATCCCCGGCACTCCCGATGCGGTGCCGACCATGATTGAAGGCCACCCGCTGGCGCTTCGCGGCGAAGGCGGGCTGGCGCTGGGGACGGCCATTGCCGCCTCGTTTATCGGCAACTGGGTCGGTATTATTTTACTGATCGTGTTCATTCCGGTGATTCTGCTGCTGGCCCTGGAGTTCAGGTCCTGGGAAATGTTTCTGCTGGCCATGTGGGGGATCGCCATCTGCGGCTCCATGGCGTCCGGATCAAGCCCGCTCAAGGGCTGGATATCGGGCTGGGTCGGCCTGCTGATTGCCTTTGTCGGTCTCGATTCCATCCACGGCGTGCCACGCTATACCTTCGGCAGCCTGATCCTGGAAGACGGCATCAGCTACGTGCCGATCCTGATCGGCCTGTTTGGTCTGACCGAGGTTCTCAAGGTATTGCCGCAAACCAGCCCGGCCGCCATCCCCACCGCCGTCGGCCGGGTCGTGCCGCCGTTCCGGACGATCCGCAAATATGCCCGCTCCGCCGTCCGCTCCGGCCTGATCGGCACCATCATCGGCGCCATTCCCGGTGCCGGTGCCAACGTCGCCTCGTTTCTGTCCTACGATATCGGCCGTCGCCGCGCTTCGCCGGAGGAACAGAAGAAATGGGGGAAAGGCAGTTACGAGGGGATTGTCTGCGCCGAGGTCGCCAATAATGCCAATGTCGGCGGCTCGATGCTGCCGACCCTGACCCTGGGCATTCCCGGCAATGCCGCTGCAGCGGCCATTCTGGCGGCGCTCGAGCTCAAGAACGTGGTGGTCGGGCCATCGATCCAGATCGAGCATCCGGGCCTCATCTACTTTATATACATCGCCCTGATTGTCGCCAATTTCCTGATGTACGGCATGGCCATTGCCCTGGTCAAACCCTGCGTCAAACTGTTTGCCCTGCCGCGCACGGTGCTGATGCCGCTGATCCTGCCGCTCTGTGTGATCGGCGCCTTTGCCGTCAATCTGAACTTCTTCGATGTCTATATCATGCTGGCCGCCGGGCTTGTCGGTTATCTGCTGCGGCGCTTCGGCTTTCCCCTGGCGCCGATGGTGCTGGCGGTGATTCTGGGGCCCCTGGCCGACGAGAACCTACGTCGCTCCCTATTGATCTTCGAAGACGAGAGCTGGTGGTCAATCATCGTTGATCACCCGATCGGCACCGTTCTTGTATTCGTCGTCCTGTTCACTTTTTACGATGGCATTTTCCGCCGCAAAGGATAAATAAATATGATTAAAGCCGCAATTGTCGGGCTCGGATGGTGGGGCAAATACATCATCAACAGTCTGGCTGCCAGTGACAAGATCCGGATCATTCTGGCGGTCGATGTGAACGCTGACCAGTCCCGGGATTTTGCCGCCGAAAAAAACCTGGCCCTGACCAGGGACCTGGACGTGGCGCTGAACGATCCCGAGATCGAGATGGTGATCCTGGCGACACCCCATTCCTTTCACGAAGACCAGATCATCCGTGCCGCCAAGGCCGGCAAGCAGGTGTTTTGTGAAAAGCCTTTGTGCCTGACCGCGGCCAGTGCGGAGCGCGCCATTGCCGCCTGTCAGGCCGCCGGGGTCAAGCTGGGGATCGGCCACGAACGCCGGTTCGAGCCGGCCCTGGTCGAAATCAAGCGGATGATCGATGCCGGGGAGTTAGGCACCATCATGCATGTGGAAAGCAACTTCTCCCACGACAAGCTGGCCCATGTGGCGGCCGACGACTGGCGCGCCAATCCCCATGATGCGCCGGCCGCTGGCATGACCGGCATGGGTATCCACCTGACCGATGCCTATCTCAACATGTTCGGGCCAATCGCTGAGCTTTATGCGCAGACCGCGCGCCGGGTGATGGCCAATCCCAGCGGCGACGTGGTCTCCGTGCAGCTGCGCTTTGCCAGCGGTGCCACCGGCTATTTGAGCGCCATTCTGGTGACCCCGCTGTTTTTGCGGTTTCAGGTCTTTGGCTCTGACGCCTGGGTCGAGGCCCGCAACGAATCGCACCCCGATACGCCCGGGGTTACCCATCTGACGGTTTGTCGGGCCGGCGGCCAGCCGCAAACCACCACCTATGAATGGATCGACAGCGTGCGCGCCAATTTCGACAGTTTCGCCGATTCTATCACCGGTGCCGGCGATTATATTTTCACCGATGACCAGAAATTCCAGAACGTCCAGGTACTCGAAGCCATTTGCAATTCGGTGGCCGACAACGCGGTCGTCAATCTCCAGCCAACAGGGACATAACCATGGTTAAAAAAGTAAAAAAGGAAATCGGCCTGGCGATAATCGGCTGCGGCACCATCGGCCGCATTCGCGGCATGTTCGCCAGCGAGTTTCCAGGCATCGCCTGGATCGGGCTGTGCGATATCAACGAGAAACTGGGCCATAAACTGAAGGACGATGTGGGCGCTGATTTTTTCACCACCGACTACAACGAACTGCTCAGCCGCCCGGAGGTTACCGCCACCATCATCGCCACCGACGAGAACCTGCATTTCGGGCCGACCATGGCCGCCATCGAGGCCGGCCACGATCTGTTCATCGAAAAACCGCTGGCCACCGAAGCCCAGGAAAGCCTGGAGATCCTGAACGCCATCGAAGCCGCCGGGCTGGACGCGGTGATGGGCTATACCCAGCGCTTCCGGCGCCGCTTCCTGGCCGTCAAGGAACGCCTGATGACCGGTCAGATCGGCGAAACCACGGCGGTCTGTACACGCGCCTTCATGAACCGCATGGTCCCCATCGCCACCACCCGGCGCACCAACCAGCGCCACAACCTGACGCCCATGGTGGTGTCCGGCACCCACAGCCTGGATATGTCAATGTGGCTGATGGAGGGCCTGCATCCGGTCTCCGTCTATGCCTCGTCGTCGGACAAGGTACTGGCCGAACACGGGACCAAGGATGCCACCTTCGGGGTGTTCACCATGAATGACGGCACCATCTTTTCCATGAACATCAGCTGGGCCCTGCCCGTGGTCTGGCCGGGCGCCGTCTATGGCCTGGAAATCGGCATTGTCGGAACAAAAGGCGTGATCGATATCGAAGATACCCACCGCGACGTGGTAATGGCTTCGGAACTGCCGCAGGGCGCTGGCTACAACCCGGACGGCTATGATCCGGGGTTTGCCCGCCATGTCGAGTTCCTGACCAGCTATCCGCCCGGTGATCTCTATAAGGGCCAGCTCTGGGGGCCGATGCGCGAGGAAACCAATTCCTGGTTCTCGCGCATTCACTCCGGTCTGGAAACCCCCCATGCGACGGCCCGCGACGGCCACCGCAATCTGATGCTGACCATGGCCATGGATCTTTCCGCGCGGCGTGGTGAGGTGGTACAGTTACCCATCGAGCCGGCTGATTTCGCGGAGTGACCCATGCCCCTGACATCTCTTGATCATTATCTGTTGCAGGTCGCCGACCTGGAAGCCTCGAAGAACTGGTATGTGCGGGTGCTCGGCATGGAGGAAGGGCCGATGCCGGATTTCCGCGTACCCGCCTGCTGGCTCTATGTGAACGGCGCTCCGGTCCTGCACATGACCGTCGGCGGCAAGGATGTGAGCGAGGTCCGGCTCAAGTATCTGGGCCAGGAATCCCAGGCCACCAGCGGCTCCGGCGTGATCGATCACGTCGCCTTCAAGGCCACCGGTCTGGCCGAAACCATTGCCCATCTGGAAGCCGAAGGGGCCGAGTTCACGAAACGCCAGGTCGACGCCGAAGGCGCCTTCCAGCTGTTCGTCAAAGGCCCCGACGGGGTCAAGATCGAGCTCAATTTTGACGTCGCCGAAGCCAAAAGTGCCGGTATCGAGCCGACGCTCATGGCGTCGGATTTGTGAGGGCGGGGGGCTATGCCTGAATCCTGGGCCTCACGCTCACCCGAAAAATTTATTTAGCCTGTGAACCTGAGACCGGCAACGATCAGACAGGTATATAAAACCAAAACAACGGCGACCCACCATTCGGGTTTGCCGAATTTTCTCAGAACATGCAGAGCGCCAACCACAAGTGCGATGTAGGATGCGGTAATCAGTAGATACGCTGGTGACACCCTATTTCTCCTTCAGGTTCCTGCAGAACCGGTGTCGGGGGTAACCGGCGCTATCGCCGGTTTGTGTTTTCAGAAGACGATTCTGTTTAATCCCTGGCCGACAAGATACAGGAATATCATAATACTAGCGATAAAACAGGTGCCGCATATCCATCTTGCAATAAGCCTGGTTTCATTTTGAAACCAGATCAGGGTTTCAAACGCGTCAGGTAATACACCTTCCTTAAATATCAGGTGTTCGGCAAGATAATAGATGCTGTGCTGATTAGTCGCCACCTTACTATTCGGCCCCTGAACCGGAATCAGCGTATGTCCGGTTTCCCTGGCTTCCTTAATGGCATCTTCCGGGATATGCATAAGTTCGTCCGGGTTTATTGTATACCTGTTGACGAAATCGTATATTACGTGGTTTTGCCTTTTGGTCGTGAACAGACCGTTCGCGACTTCCCGAAAATTCTGCATAACCAATTGACGGGAGATGTTTCCGTTGGGCGGATTTCCTAAAATTCTGGGCGCATAGATTTCATTTATAGCCGTCGGCAACCCGTCCGATCTGGTGATCCTCGACTGCGCCTCGGCCATTGCCGCGGCGCAGGAACTGGCCACCCCCCTGATGGGATACAAGAACGGCTGCGGGACCTTTACCCGCACCGCCGGTGTGCGGCACCGCCCGTGATCTCTACACGGTCTGAGGCTCATATGAAAAATAAAACCTTGTAAGTTCAATGATTTATTCGGATGCTGTCACATAGGTTGAGCGGATTAAATGGTATAAAGTTGAATAAGAGGGATTTAAGTCTGTCGCGTTATGTCACATATTTCTTAACTCTCTTCCCTTCGCCAACAGCACTCAGCAAGGACGACTCTCGCCTAGCCATTTGATCGGGCTACAACTTTGTTTTGCGGTACTTAAAATTCTAAAAATACTCCCCTGTCAATTCGTCTCTATCCAGCGACTCCGACAGCCTTAACTTGTTGACCTTTATTTAAGGCACATATATCTATACACGCGAATACACTTAGGGATATTTGATTATGTTTAGCGTCAGACGTTTAAACCCATGAAAATAATTATTCTTGGTGGCGATGGATTCTGTGGCTGGCCGACGGCCCTGCATTTATCGGCGCGGGGCGATGACGTTGTGATCGTTGATAATCTGTCGAGAAGAAATGTCGATAATGAGCTGGAAGTCGACTCATTAACGCCTGTACGTCATATGGGAGAAAGACTTGCTGCCTGGAAACAAATCACAGGTAATGAGATCCGGTTCCTGAATTTCGACATTGCCGAGCAGTACCACCGTCTTCTAACGTTATTGGCCAATGAGCAACCCGACGTGATTATTCACTTTGCTGAGCAGAAATCGGCTCCTTACTCCATGAAATCGTCAAAGCATAAACGCTATACGGTCTCGAATAATATCAACGCGACAAATAATTTACTTGCCGCTGTCGTGGAAGCTGAAATCAACCCTCACATTGTCCATTTAGGAACCATGGGCGTGTATGGGTACGGTACTGTGGGAGTTGCCATTCCAGAAGGCTATCTGAAAGTCAAGATTGATGGTCCAGACGGAAAAGAAATTGGTAAGGAGATTTTGTACCCAACCAATCCAGGCTCCATTTACCATATGACCAAGACTCAGGATCAGTTGTTGTTTGCTTTTTATAACAAGAACGACGGCCTGAAAATTACCGATCTGCACCAGGGTATCGTATGGGGTACACATACGAGAGAAACCCGCCTTGATGAACGCTTAATCAACCGATTTGATTATGATGGTGATTTTGGAACCGTGCTCAATCGTTTCCTGATTCAGGCGGCTGTCAAATACCCGTTGACGGTCCACGGCAGTGGAGGACAGACACGGGCATTTATTAATATTCAGGACACGGTTCGCTGCATAAGTCTGGCAATAGACAACCCGCCGCAGAGTAATGAACGCGTTCGGATCATGAACCAAATGACGGAAAGCCATCGAATTGTTGATCTGGCAAAAATGATTGCTGAAATGGCGGATGTTTCCTATGAGCATGTGAACAACCCGCGCAATGAAATGGATACCAACGATCTCCTCGTTGACAACAACACACTGCTCAGCCTCGGCCTGAAACCAATAACCCTGGAGAAAGGGCTGATGGAGGAAATCATCGATGTTGCAAGAAAATATGCAGATCGCTGTGATATTTCCAAAATCCCCTGTGAATCAAAATGGCGGAAAAACATGTGAGTTCCCGGCGTGTCCTGGTCACGGGTGGTGCCGGGTTCGTCGGGTCAAACTTGATTCAGAACCTTGCCAGACAGGGTGGCTATGATGTGTCGGTTATCGACGATGAAAGCCTCGGTTCACCAGATGCCATCCGTCCCTTTGTAAACCGATACGAAAAAGGCGATATCCGGGACAAAGCTCTGCTGAAGGAAGTTCTGTCTGATCGCGATACGGTGGTCCATTTGGCTGCCGATACGCGGGTCATGGATTCCATTGCTGACCCCGGCCACAATTTTGAAGTCAACGTCGTAGGTACTTTTGGCCTTTTGCAGGAAGCCCGAAAGGCGAATATATCGCGCTTCATCAATGCATCGACCGGCGGGGCGATTATCGGTGAGGCGGAACCTCCTGTCCACGAAGAGATGCCTGCACGCCCTCTGGCACCCTATGGCGCTTCTAAATTAGCGGCGGAAGGATATTGCAGCGCGTTTGAAGGTGCCTATGGGCTGAGTATCGCATCGCTGCGTTTTTCCAACATTTATGGCCCCCTGTCCTTTCACAAAGGGAGTGTTGTCGCGCACTTTTTTAAACGTATTTTGAAAGGCCTGCCCCTGACCATATACGGTGATGGTTGCCAGACCCGTGATTATCTTTTTGTTGGCGATCAGGCTGAAGGCATCCGCCGGGCCATCGACAGTTCGGCCTGTGGGGTTTATCAATTAGGCTCTGGCCAGCCGACTTCTCTGAATGAACTTGTTGCACTGATGCGGGAAATCGTTGGGACTGGGTTTCCCGTTGATGTCATTCATGACGATTTCCGAGCCGGCGAAATCATGCATACCTGGTGTGACATCAGCAAAGCCACATCCACTATCGGTTTTTCCGCACCGACAAGCCTGCGAAAAGGTCTTGTCTCAACATGGAATTGGTTTCGGGATAATCGCGGGCACTTCAACTGAATTGGCACTTCACCGGTTTGATGAAAAGACAAGCCAGTGCGTAAAAGACCAATGTTGCCAGTGTAAAAACAGCGAAATCTCCCGCGAGGCCAAAAGAACCGGGACCGAGCGTCAGCTCATATCCGACGAAGACAGCTAATGGAAAGAACAAGAGCAAAGAATGCATTTCTCCTCCTTTTGCCAGTTGCATAAGAACCAGCCCACGCAAAAGACTGATCGCGGGAATGCTTATGGCAAGAAGCGCCACTGTGCCGCTTTCACACGATCCAAGACTGAACCAACCGCCACAGATCTGGTTCGATCCCACCCATAACACGAGCCCTCCCATTACTGTTAAAGCCAAAGTCATTAACAAGGCGCGTCGGACTGTTTCACGCCTTGTTTCCTCACCTTCATTGGAAACGATGATCGGAAACATGACCTGCATAATCGGCATCGTTAGCGTATAGATTCCTTTCGGCAGCACAGAAGAGGCGGAATAAACGCCCAGTGCCACTTTATCCATGATCAAGTAACCGATAATGATATCTGAATAGGCGATGATAAAAGCGAAGGAGTAGCCCAATGCAAACGGCACCTGTGTTTTCAGGCGTAGTCCTGCAGCCCCCATATCGGGGACAACCGACACCTCTTTTCTGAAAACCAGAAACAGATAAAAAGCCAATGCAGCCAGCATCGCTGAAGCCGACACACCAAGCAGCCCTGCCCAGACTTTGCCCGTGACCCAAATAGCTCCCAAACCAAGAGCAAATCGTCCCGCCATCCAGGACAGGCCAAAAGATCCAAGGAATAAAAACCGTTGGCAAGCCTGGAGAATTCCCCGAACGGCATCGATCAGATAGGTGCTTGTTGCCAATATTACCACCACACCAATCAACAGGGGTGATCCGATATCGGCTAGCCGAGCCATTGGAAACGCAATCGCGCAAAGGATCAGGCTGGCAACGATGAAATACAAGCCATACCGGCGGAAGGATGTGCGGGCCAGGGCCCAAACCGCTTCGTCGCCAAATCGCTTTTGGCATTCCCCGTAATAACGGGCCAGATAAAATGCGATAACTGCGGAAGGTGCCGCAATTACGGCGGCAACACTCATTCCCAAATAAAACAAACCGAATACTTGCGCGGAAAAATATTCAGCGACAACAACTGACAATCCAAAGTTCAATAAAAGGCCGGGAACGACCAAAGCCAGTAGAAACAGCGACCGCCGTATTATCGATAAGTTCCAGCCATCCATAAATTGCCTGTTGCCATAGCGTTTCAATGTGTTTCGAGATAGGCGAACCATTTTATTTTTGCCCGAAGTGGATCAAGACGTCTCCCTCATGCCTCAGCAAAGCATATGAGGCAAGGGTATGTTCTTACATTGATTATGGATTATCGCCGGATTTCACCTGGTTTGAGGAATAAAAGAGAATTCAAGAAGCCCCTTCATCAATTTCATTCCCTCTGAAATTTATCAGTACCGCATGGGACGGGGATGAATAACGCGAAAAGTTTCTAGTTGTACACAAAGATCCATGCGGCTAATTATAGGATGCTTTATCAAGTGCGAGTGCCCCGATGATTAAATATTTTAAATATTATATATTCCACCTTACTTTTGTCGCACTTTGTCTTGTAACAGCTATACTGAAAGCGAAGTTCATTTCTATTGCCTCAGCCGAGCGGGCGAGCCTTTATATTTATATAGATGGTCATGTTGCCGGCAGGCCAACCATTCGCTGGCTTGGTGAAATCATTTTATACATTCACGAATTAGGTGTTAAAGCACTCTATTCAATCGCCTATTGGGGTGCCTCGGAATCCTTTCTTTTCAGCGGCAGCCCATGGGGGTTGGGGGAAAACCTGGATCAATTAGTTGCCGGTCCCGCCATTCCTGTTACAACGGTTTTTGTTTTTTTGATCACCTGTCTGCTCCCTTTGGTTGTTGTCGCAAAATCCTGGTTTTCCAGTTGGTGGGCACAGTTTTTATTCCTTTGCTTCCTGTTCGGGCCCCTTATTGGTTGGCCTCCCGTCTTCGTGACGGTATTCTTCGATGCTATGAGTTTTTTTGTTGATTGGCCAAGGTCCTATTATCTTTTCGCCGACAGATTCTATATTCACGACCTTGCCGCTATTGCAGCTGTCGTCTGCCAGGTTCTGTATCTTACAAACCGACTTAATCCTCCCTTTTGGGAAGTGTTACTTATCGTAGTTCTCAGCCATGGCGTCTACGAGCATTTAGGTATGGTATTCGGTTTTGCTTATGCAGCGGCGGCACTCGGCCAAGCCCAATTCGGGAATTGGAAACCGGCCGTTTTCGAATCTTTGAAACGGCTTATTATTGTTGGTGCCATGGTTCTGTCAACAGCCGCCCTCACCTATTTGGTTTATATGAGCGTCAATGAAAAAGTCGATGACACTGTTGACATGGGAATGATCGGCTCCTCCGTGTTCCTGATCCGAAATCTTCAATGGTGGCATTCGATTGTGGCCAACTTCTTGACGATGGTCAGTCTGGCCCTTATTGCCGGAGCCATCTTCGGGGTATTTCACCGCGTCGTGGCAAGCGGGCACAAGGAAGGTGCTGATCAGTTTCGGTTGGCGGTGTTTGTTCTCATTGGCATTTTCACAGGCTTTGTTGTTACATTCGCCGTTGGATTTTTCACCGTACCTTACCCCTCGGAAATGGGCCGACAATTCACACCACTAATGGTGATTTGTGTCATGCTGGGCACCAAGATAGCATTAGGATTTCGGGCAAGACATCAGAGTTAGGCTGCAGCTGTATTTAATAATATAGAACGCGGATTCGCATCTGAATTTGGCCGGGTTGTATAATCGTGTTGGGGGTTTTAATTATGGCTAGCACCACTGAGCAGTCATCAGAACCAGAACGGTGGGACGGTGGCATTGTTGTGATCGGTTGCCGCTTTAATACGCTTGAGTTTATTGAGCGCGCCCGACACGACAAGATCAATATATCTGGAATCGTAACCATAGATCGCGAACTGGCGGAACGAAACTCGGTTCCTGCCTGGGCCGATCTATCGGCTGCTGTTGGCGACGCTGTTCCCGTTTATGTCGCCAGCTCATATTCCCTTGCGTCACCGGCGGACAAGATCGCGTTATCTGCACATAATCCGGCCGTTGGGATTTGCGTTGGCTGGCAGCGGCTCCTGCCCACCTGGTATCTCAATACATTTAAAACCGGTGTATTCGGGATGCACGCGTGTCAGCATCCTCTTCCCCAGGGGCGCGGTCGCTCCCCCATCAACTGGAGCGTGATCGAAGGAGCCAGGTCGTTGCACGCCCATGTTTTTCGCTATGAAGAGGAAGCTGATTCCGGATCGATGCTCGATGTTACCGAGTTTCAGATCGAGGCCCATGATGACATCCATACCCTCCAGCAAAAATGCCGGGTTGTCTTTAATGAGGTGATAAGAAAACACCATAAAGAGCTTGTGAAAGGGAATGTTAACTTGTTTCAATCGAATCCGGATGTTCCTGATCGAGTCTATGAAAAACGCTCTCCTGAAGACGGAAAACTGGACTGGAACTGGACGGTCCGTAGAATTGTTGATTTTGTAAGAGCGCAGACAAAACCCTACCCAGGTGCCTATATCATTCGTGACAACAAAGAATTCCGAATATGGCGAAGCACACCTTTTCGTGTATTAAATGATGAAACTGTAGATCCAGGTACCATTGTTGAGTGTTTTGCCGATGGTTCGCTGGTTGTCGCGGCTGGTGACGGATATGTTCATGTCCGCGCGCATGAGCTTCCGCAAAACTTAACCTATGGAGACCGTTTATGAGCACGCTGCAGCGTCCAAGTAATCCTGCTGATGATTTTTCGATTGAACACTATCGAGAGATCCTGCGTGCAATCAAGAAAAGCCATAAGACGCTGTCTTTTAAAGATGCCCACGAACTCGGCCAAGATATACTCACCATTGAGCGGTTCGTTCTGATGCGCCATGATGTCGAGTTTAGCGTCTCCGCTGCGCTCCGTCTGGCTGAAGCCGATCACGCCGAGAACATCAAATCGACTTTCTTTCTCCTGTATACCAGCGACTACAACCCGTTTGAGGAAGAAGAAGCGATCAAAATCCAGGCAATCCTCAATATGGGGCATGACATAGGGCTCCATTACGATGCTGGATTGTTCGAAAAACTGGGCGTTGACCCGGCCGAAGTTGCCAAACGGCAAATCGCTTTATTTGAAAGCTTCTTTAAAACTAAAATTTATGCCATGTCTTCACATATGCCCATGAGGTCCGGCAAAACATTCTCCGTCGGTGACATAATTGACACCTATGAGCCGCTTTATCTGAAGGATATAAAATATCTATCTGACAGCACTCAGGCGTGGCGTGAAGGTGTTGTTACCGAAAATTTAGATAAGTATGCTCAAATTCATTTGCTGACACATGAATATATCTGGCACCCGGACAATCTCGACTGGGACACCTTGTTATTGATGGATGTGCAAGAAAAATTCCAACGGATGTGGGATCGGGCGTTAAAAAATATCTCTACCTATCGAGAGGGGCTCCGGTTGAGAAAGAAAAAGGATCTGGAGTTCGAAAAAAGGTTTTTCAACCCCTGACATCAAAAAACGTTGATCAGGATTTATGGTGCAGTCTCCGCCTTCGCAGGTTTTGTTCCTTCGCCATTGATAGCCAGCGCATCCAGAACATCCTCTCGACAAAACCGTCTCATACGAACTGGTTCTGTGTAGGGTTCATTGCATAAAAGCTTTCTCAATCGATTGAATTCCCGGAGATTCCAAAATATTTTCTTTATCATTAAGTTGCGGGGAGCCCGAAAGTCTTCGTAAACCACCGGCACTTCGGCGATCCATAAACCTTTTCTCAGTGCCCGAAGGACAAACTCCGAATCGAACTGTCCCCGGCTTAATTGGCAAATTTCAAGAATAGGTCTCATACTCTCCATTCGCAGAAATTTGGGTCCGTGCGTATCTGTACCCGGGTAGTGGAAAAACAACTGGATGAGAGAATTGAGTCCCCAACTCAGAAACCGCCGATAGGACGATGTCTGGTTCAATGTCAAATCGGCGCGTTTCGACCCGATCAAGATATCATAACTATCCTTATTCGCCCAACCCCAGACGAGAAACGGGATGTCCCAATATTCAACATCAATGATCTTCGCCCACGGCGTATCAACGGCATTCAAGCCCTTTCTGAGGGCTTTCCCATAATTTGGTTCAAGCTCTATAACCGAAACAGACAGAGGCCAGGTGTCAATGACCTGTCGGATAATTGCGGGCGTCTGATCGGTGCTGCCGTTATCAACGAGAACAAATCTCCATCGATCTTGACCGATGGTCTGATCACAGGCCAAAGCAAATTGCGTTAAGTTTTCAAGGAGAATTTTTTCTTCGTTCAGAATGGGAACGACAATGGACAACTCGATTTGATCAGACACTTGGTTTCCCTGTCATTTAAAAATTCAGGAAGAACTTAGCCCATAGCGCCAGATGCACAAATACAAATCAGAAGAGAAGTTAAGACCCATGACTTCGAAAAAAGCACATCAGGCAAAAATTTCAGCAATAACATATTAACCGTACTGACAGAATCAGCAGGTGCATTCATTTCCGACCGTTGCGGGCGGCATTTTGTGGCGCCGGGAGACCGCAAAGGAGGGACCGCAGCGCCATGGGCCTTTGATTATTTTCTAATCGCCGTCGCCGGCACCGCGATGCCCTTCCCCGGCCCAGTGCCGGCGGCGGCATGGCCGACATGGATGGCGACCAGCGAATAACTGCCATCGGCCAGGGCCAGCAGGATCGGCGAGCCGGAATCGCCGGGCAGGGCGTTGCAGCCATGGATGGCGAGCTTGCGCTTGCGCTCAATGCCGAACATCGGGCATCCCACATGCGCGGTCAGCACATGGCGGCGGTCGGCGCTGTAGCCGGCCTGGATGTAGGGGCCTGCTTTTGCCGATGGCTTCTGAAACCCATTGAGAGCGCCTTTCGCCAGCGCGATCCGGCCGGTGACCGGGACCGGATCATTGACCAGATCAATGAGCGCCCAGTCGTGGCTGAACTGGGCCAGGGATTTAGCGGCCAGCGGCTGGTAGCCGGGGGCCGGGTGGATGGCGGCGACCCTCGAATGGAACAGATAGTCGCCTTTGTTGTAGCCCGCGACAAAATGCAAAGTTTGGGGCGGCAGATAGCTGCGGGTGCGTTTGTTCCACAGACAATGGGCCGCGGTGAGCAGGCGCTTCGGCCCGATCACGGTTGCCGTGCAATGACTGCCCAGGCGGCTGTTGAGCCGGCCAATGGCCCGCCAGGGAGCCTCTGTGCTGTCGACGGTGACCCGCTGATCGGTGTCGGGGGTGGCTTTCAGATCAAGCAGCCGCTGGTGCAGTTTGGCATCGGCGGACCAAGCCGGCGATGCCGATACACCCACCAGCAGAACCAGCAGGGCGACCCGCAGTCTGCGATGCCGATTGCTGTTCATGACCGGCCCGCCTGCGCCGCCTGGAACTGTTCGTAGGCGAGGTTGATCAGGGTCAGTTTTTCATTGGCCTGGGCGATGAATTCTGGCGGGACGCCGGCGGCCATCAGTTTATCGGGGTGGTTGGCCATGGCCAGTTTATGATAGGCCCGTTTGGCCTCGGCAGCGCTGGCCCCTTCGGCCAGACCCAGCACCGCCAGATAGGGCACCGCCCCGTCGGCGCCCGCCGCACCACTGTCAGCGCCGTTGAGGCCCAAGGATTTCAGGCGTTCAAAATCGCTGTCCGAAAAGCCGAACAAATCCGCCAGGGTTTTGATAAAGGAGACCATCGCCGTTTGCCCGGTTGGTGCAAAAGACGCGACCCGGAACAGACTGACAATCAACTCTTCGAGCAGCAAAGGCTGGTCATTGAAGACTGGAGTACGGCTGGAAACCGGGTGGCACAGTTCGAGACGGCGGGCGGTGATGTCATGAGCCAGGCCAACGTTGATACCCTGGTCTCGGCGATGGCGTCGTTCAATCCGCCGGCGCTGGGCGAAACTGAACTGAGCCAGGACCAGCACAGCAACCTGGACGGCGCCATCGCCTCGGCCTGGGGTCTGGGCGCCTAGTGCCTTGCATCAGGAGGCGGCTCCATCTGGGCACAGCGAGATTGCAGACTCCGGGTGAAAAACTGTCCCAAAAGAACAAAACCCCAAGGTTTCCCTTGGGGTTTTGATGGTGGAGCCGGACGGGATCGAACCGACGACCTCAACACTGCCAGCGTTGCGCTCTCCCAACTGAGCTACGGCCCCGATCTTTTTTGTACTGTCGGTCGACGATTTGGGGTCGCCGATCCGGGAATTAAGAGCTTTCGCGCCTGAAAGGCAAGCACAATTCGCGATCTTTCGGAGACGTGCAGTGGCAGGTGCCCGGCTCCTGGCAAAAGTCGCTCCGCGGCGCCTAGTTGCCGTCGTCGACAGAGACCTCGACGTGCTCCTTGAGCTCTGCCATATCGTCATCATCATCTTCCAGATCCGACGTGTCCTCAATCAGGCCATCGTCATCATCGTCATCGTCGTCCAGATCCACGTCCAGATCGTCGTCGTCATCGAGCAGTACGTCTTCCGTATCGTCATCATCGCTGGCGGCCTTAATCACAGGCTTCTTGACGACAGCGGCGGCGACGGGAGCCGGGGCAGCACCACCGCGGCGGCTTTTGACCGCCGGCGCATAAGCGGTTTCGCATTTCGGACAGGCCGGCTTCGGATCGTTCAAATCATAAAACGCAGCACCACAGCTCTGGCACTTGAGTTTTTTTCCCCAATTCGGTTTCGCCACGTTTTTCCTCCTGGTCGATCAAAACAGTCAAGCGGAGTGCCGTTTGCCACTTTCCGGGCGTCCTGTCAAAACCAAAACACGTTTTTTGGAATTTTTTCTTGGATCGGCCCTGTTAAGAACCGATTTTTCGTGTTAATTGAGCCGCCAAATCGGGCTTTTTCGCCGGTTTTCAGGGGCAACGGGAGAGCTGTCCGCTGGCTGGCAACAGATACGGGAATAAAGGGTAAACGCCGTGCAAGCAGTCACCTCACAGAGCGCCGGTCCGCTGCGCGGCACGATCACCGTACCGGGTGACAAATCGGTTTCCCACCGGGCCTTGATGCTGGGCGGCATCGCCGTCGGCGAAACCCGCATCAGTGGCCTTCTGGAAGGCGAGGATGTGCTGGCAACGGCGGCTGCCATGCGCGCGCTGGGCGCCGATATCCGCCGCGGTGAGGACGGTCTGTGGACCGTTATCGGGCGTGGCGTCGGTGGTCTGTGCGAGCCCGACCGGGTGCTGGACCTGGGCAATTCGGGCACTGCTGTACGCCTGCTCATGGGCCTGCTGGCGACCTATCCCTTTGCCACTATGTTTACCGGCGACGCGTCGCTCAACAGCCGCCCCATGGAACGGGTGATGGCGCCGCTGCGTCTGATGGGGGCCCGGTTCACGGCCCGCTCCGGTGGCCGCCTGCCGATCACGGTCGAGGGTGGCGAGCTGGTTGTGCCGATCGAATACGAGCTGCCGGTGGCCTCGGCCCAGGTCAAATCGGCGATCCTGTTCGCCGGGCTCAATGCGCCGGGCCAGACCATCGTCATCGAGCCGCAGCCGACCCGCGATCATTCCGAGCGCATGCTGCGCCATTTCGGTGCCGAGGTGATCAGCGAAGATCTGAGCGGCGGCGGTAAACGGATCACCCTGAGCGGTCAGCCGGAACTGGCCGGGCGGGCGATCACGGTGCCCGCCGACATCTCCTCGGCGGCCTTTCCCATGGCCGCGGCGCTGCTGGTTCCGGGATCCGATATTCTGCTACGCAACGTCGGCATCAACCCGCTCCGGGCCGGCCTGCTCGATACGTTCAGGGAAATGGGCGGCCGGATCACGCTCAGCAACATCCGTGGTGAGGACGGCGAGCCGATTGCCGATGTCCGGGTTGAAGCCTCGGCGCTGCAGGGCATTACCGTGCCGGCATCGCGGGCCCCGTCGATGATCGACGAATATCCGGTGCTGGCGGTGGTTGCCGCCATGGCCGAAGGAACCACCCATATGCCGGGTCTCGGTGAGCTCCGGGTCAAGGAAAGCGACCGGCTGGCGGCCATGGCTACGGGGCTGGCGGCGGCCGGGGTCCGGGTCGAGGAAACCGAGGACTCCCTGACCGTACACGGGGTGGGGTCTGCATCAAACGTCGGTATCGCCGGCGGCAACACCATTTGCGCCAATCTCGATCACCGCATCGCCATGGCCTATTCGGTTCTCGGAATGGTCACCGCCCGCCCGGTGGTGATTGATGACGGTTCACCCATCGCCACCAGTTTTCCGGGTTATGTGGACCTGATGAACGGCCTGGGCGCCAAGATTACCGTCGGCTGATGGCAGGCCGGCAAAGGGGTTGCGGATGATTGTTGCAATTGACGGCCCGGCAGCGGCCGGCAAGGGAACCCTGGCCCGCCGGATTTCCGAGCATCTCAACCTGGCCTATCTGGATACCGGTCTGCTGTATCGGGCTGTTGGTAAAAAAGTTCTCGATGCCGGTGCCGACCCGGACGATGCGGTGATTGCCGAACAGGTGGCCCGGACCCTGCAGCCCGGCGATTTGCAGGCTGATGGTCTGCGCGTCGATGCGGTCGGCCAGGCGGCCTCCAGGGTGTCGGCGGTTGCCGCGGTGCGGGCCGCGCTTCTGGACTTCCAGAAAGACTTCGCCGCCAACCCGCCAGCCGGTTTTTCCGGGGTGGTTCTCGACGGCCGTGACATCGGTACCGTGGTCTGCCCGGCGGCCACAGCGAAACTATTTATCACGGCCAGCACGGAAGTTCGCGCCAAACGCCGCTTTAAAGAGTTGCACGCGGCGGATAGTACCGTTATATATGCGCGCGTTTTAGAAGACATGAAGGAGCGCGACGCGCGGGACCAGTCACGTGCCGTTGCCCCTTTAGAGCCGGCCCAAGATGCGAAAATTCTTGATACCAGCGCCCTGGACAGCGAACAGGTGTTCGACCAGGCGCTGGCGTTTATTGCATCGAAGTCCCAAAAAGCCTGATGAAATAAGGGCAATTGCGTACACCCCATGCGGTTCATTGTGAGCTGTGTGGAACCGGATCACCGTTCAAGACCACTGGAACCAACCGGTTGGCATGAAATTAAAATTGAGAAAGGATTAAGACCCCATGGCAAGTGCCAGCACAGGTGCGATCGAAGCACCGGATATGACAGAAGATTTCTCCGCCCTATTAGAAGAGTCGCTTGGCGAAAACAGTTTTGAGGGCCGTGTCCTCAAAGGCACCGTCCTCGATATCCTGAGTGATGTTGTGATCGTCGATGTTGGACTGAAATCGGAAGGGCGCATTCCGACCAAAGAATTCACCGCTCCCGGCCAGCCGCTTGATATGAAAGTCGGCGATACCGTCGACGTCTATGTCGAGCGCTACGAAGACCGCGACGGCAACATTCGCCTGAGCCGCGAAAAAGCCCGCCGTGAAGAGGCCTGGTTCGAGCTTGAAAAAGCCTTCAACAATACCGAGCGGGTCAATGGTGTGATCTTCGGTCGCGTCAAGGGTGGCTTCATTGTCGACCTGGCCGGCGCCGTCGCCTTCCTGCCGGGCTCGCAGGTGGATATCCGTCCGGTCCGTGATATTGGTCCGCTGATGGGTAATCCGCAGCCGTTCCAGATCCTGAAAATGGATGCCCAGCGCAACAATATCGTGGTTT
>JABMNT010000113.1 GCA_013203595.1 Rhodospirillales bacterium | reverse complement strand
TATCTGTCATGGGTCTGCTCCTGTCTTGAGTTCATGGTTGGGGAACCACAATCTCAACACGGGACAGACCCAGCCCGTTAATCTTAAGAGCTAATATAATGCAAGTTACCGCGTCAGCGGTTTAGTCCTGTGGCCCATCCCTGCCATTAACCGCGCCGCCAGATTACGTCGGGTCTCAAGGGGACTTCGGACATTTTGTCTCAACGCGCCGGATAAGCAGCGGGATTATCCTGATCTTCTCCGGGAATCTGTATCCCGAGTTGAGGGAAGAGTAACCCGCCTACGCGGCTATTTCTCAGTAACTATGACCCCCAACAGGCGCGGCATTATTATTTCCCGTGCCGACCTAAGGTGACAGGATCAGACTGTTGCCGTTGATCTCGAACCCCGATAACCGCCTCAGGTAACTCATGCCCAGCAGGGAGCGGTTCATGTCGGCACCGTTTACCGATGCCGAAACCCCATTGACCTGAATGGAGCCGATGGTGACCTGGCCGAGCGTTACCGGAGCGCCTTTGACCAGACCGTTGGCGGTTCGATAGGTTTTCGAATAATCCAGCTTTTCCAGATCAAATCCCAGCCGCCGGGCGTCGGCCGGCGACAGCACAACATCGCTGGCCCCGGTATCAACCAGGAACATCAGACCGACTCCGTCGACCTGCGCTTCAACTGCAAAATGGCCGTCGCGTCCCATGCGCACTTCCATGGCGGAACCGGAGACCTGGGCAGCGCCCGGCACCAGTTCGCCGGCAAGGCGCTGGAAAACCGATGCCGCCTCATCGCGAAAGGCATAACCCGCAAACAGCACAAATCCGAGCCCCAGCCAGATCGCGGCGTAGCCAAACATCTGGCGGGCTTTCAATTGCCTGTAGAACAACGATGGCAGAAGGAATACCGACAACAACAGGGTGGCCTGGACCAGCCGGATCTGGGAATCCCTGTCGTCAAGAACACCCGGGAACCGCCAGGCGAGGTAGCCGAGCAGCGCCGTCAAGGCGGTGAGAATGAGGCCAATGCCAAGCCAGCGCGCCGGCCGGCCGCTCAACCCGGATCACCGGCTACGCAGGCATAGACGCTGGTTTTTGTTCTGAAATACAAGGTGGAAATGGTGGCTGTTGCCGGCGATATTTTTAACAGCTTCGCCCGCATTCCCTGTTTACCACAATGGGTTTCCGCCGCCCACTGGCCGACAATCTCCTGATTGATGGAATGGCGAACCGATACCTCGCCGCCTTCATCGCTGACCGCGCAGCCACCAACAGCAAATACCAAACCGATCAATCCGGGTATCAACAGGGGTTTCATGGGCTACCAGCCCGCGCCGGGGTTTGGTGGCCTGTCGGAGGGATCACCGTAATAATGGGCATGCAGGGCCACATAGGCGGCGCGTATACAGCCGACCACGAGCAGGGCCGCCGTGGCATTCCAGACCAGTTCCAGCAGCGTCCATTCATCGGGAAAGTTCGAGAACCGCTCAAAGGCGGATATTTCAATGCCAAACAACCAGATCAGACCAGCGGAGACGCCACTGCCAAGAATGCCTGCTGCAGAAAAAAGAAAAAAGACATGGGGCCTGGACGTCACGCGTTACCTGCTTTGTGGTTAGCTTTTCTTGGCAAACTGATTGATGAATACAATTTTATCCGCTTCTGATTCGAACATGATCTTCAGCGACTTGCGAATCAAATCATCATCAATGTCTTCAATCACCAGGTGAAATTCCTGCTGGCAATGATCATCGAGCCAATCTTCAACCTCGCCGATCGCACCATAACAGGTGTAAAGCACCCCATACATCCTTTTCCGGCGTTCCGTTCCCCCGTAGGAACTCCCCTCGTCGGCCCGGCGGTTCATTTGCCCGGATTCATCAGAATCGCTCATATTCAAATCGCCCTCCCCAATTGCTAACCCGAACACTGACTTTTACCCTGATTTTGACTGTATCATGGCAAAATTTCGAAAGAATTGCCAACAGGATTTATCCGCTTTTCCAGCCAGTCATCTACATATACACAAAATAACACCATAATATCATAATATTGTGTTTTGACTTATTTTTGACACTTTGGTTTTCTATAAGAGTGAACGCTACGATTGGCACCAACAGCAAAAGGGGAATAAATTATGCGACCCATTCATCGCCCCCAACTGATCCATGACCTGTCGGTTACGGCCCTGGGTTTGATCGAAGAAGCAGAAACCCTTGAGCCACAAGAGGCGCGGGCGCTGCTGGATCTGGCCGGATCCCTCGATATGCTTCGCGTGAAACTGATTTCCAATACCGGGCCTGTGCCTGCCTTGCTCCCTGAGCCGCGCTGGAACCGGGAAAAATCGCACTGAATCCCGGCTGATCGGACGCTGTTAATTCATTGGCCGCTCTCGCTTTAAGGAATCAGGCTTTTTAAGCAGTAGCTGACGATTGTTCCTGCGCAATAAGTGAGACCCAGTGTGGCAACCAGCGAGCCGGCAATCAGTCCCGATAATTTCGAAAGTTCAAATTTTAACATTTTACCCTCTCTACGCGATTGGCTGTAATTTTCATTCAGGCAATTCTTTATCGTGGGTACCAATGTATGAAAACGGCTGGGATCAATCAGTGATGAAGATCACATTTAATTGATATCAGCGATTTTTATTTTTTATCCCGGTTTGAACCTGAACCATGCTATAATCAGCCTGCATTTGTTCATAGGGATAGAGGAATCTGAATTATGAAAAAAACAGCCTTTTTGTCAGCCACCTTATTTGCCGCTTCCGTGATCGCCTTGAGTTTCAGTGGCCCGGCAAGCGCAGAAGGTGACTGCGCCTTTGGTCACAGCCTGAAAACCGCCCAGTCCAGCGCCCAGCAGGTTGCCCAAACCAAGCCGCTGCAAACTCCCAAACCATCCGGCAGCTGAGCCATTAAAATGATCTTAACGGTGGCGATGCCCTGGCGTCGCCATTAGGTCTGCCTACAGGCCGGTAGCCGGATCCATGCCAAGCATCAGGTTCAGGTTTTGCACGGCCTGTCCCGATGCCCCCTTGCCCAGATTATCGAGGACACCGGCGACCACCGCCTGGCCGTTCGCCTCGTCGGCGAACACATGCAGATGCAGTTCGTTGGTATTGTTCAGTTGCTCCGGATCGAGACGCGTTATTTGCCGTGACTGGGCGAGCGGAACCACGGATACGAACCGTTGTCCCTGGTAGTGCTCGCTCAGGGCGGCATGAATATCCCCTGCGCTGACAGGGCCCGGCATGGACCACAAGGGCAGCGGGACCTGCACGAGCATGCCCTGGGCATAGCGCCCGACACTGGGCACAAACAAGGGAGAATGGGCAAGCCCGCCCCAACGGGTGATTTCCGGCAGATGCTTGTGCTGCAGGCCCAGACCATAGGCAAAAAATGGTGACCGGGTATAGGCCGCATTATCGACGTCTTCAAACTCGGCAATCATGTCTTTGCCGCCGCCGGAATAGCCGGAGACGGCATTTATCGTGACCGGCCAGTCACGAGGAATGAGGCCCGCTTCGACCAGCGGGTACAGGATCGATACCGATGTCAGCGCGTAGCAGCCCGGATTTGCCACCCGCCCGGAGGCTGCAATATGTGCGGCCTGGGACTTGCTGTATTCGGGGAAGCCGTAAGCCCAGCCGTCGGCGATCCGATGCGCCGTCGACGCGTCGATAAGCCGCGCGGCGGGATTGGTGACCAGCGAAACAGCTTCCAGGGCCGCCGCGTCCGGCAAGCAGAGGATCGATATATCAGCCGTATTCAACAACTCCGCACGCTTGAGCGGATCCTTGCGGGACGCCTCGTCCAGCCGCAACAGCTCAATATCGTCCCGGGCTTCCAGCCGGGTTCTGATCTGCAGCCCGGTGGTGCCCACGTCGCCGTCAATGAATATGCGTGCTGTCATGATTTAACCCTGTTGTCTGCAGCCCTGAACCGGGCCGGACAATAACCCAAATCACCGGATATGTAAGCGAAATAAGCGCTCCGCCGGCCTATTCGACTTCTTCCATGATCTTGACATCGACGGGTCCCGCCAACAGCGGCCCGATGCCGGCCCGGTGCTTGGCCATATGCGCGGAATCCCGGTGAAATTCGAATCCGGCCATATCATCGTAGCGTTCCATGACAACGAAGACATTGGCATCGTCCGTACGGCACAGAGTATACAGGTGGCAGGCGGGCTCGTTGGCGTGAACAGCCGCCATCTGGGCGATGAACTTACGTTCAAATTCGGCCGTGTTTCCTTCAGCCACGGTAATGGTTGCAACAACACCAATCATTTTTATTTCCTTACCCTAATTATTATCAAACAGAACATGGCCTGTATCATGCTGAGATCACGGAATTTGAAAAGCCTTAATTTTCCGGTTGTGAAAATTGCTTCTGCAGGGAATGGTATTTCTGCCCGTAAAACATTTTATGCGCAGTCTGATACAGTCCGATGGCCTTGTTCAGAACCTCCGGATCAGCGCCGTTTGCCCGCGGTATCAATGGGTAATTTCCAACCTGCATGGTGTAGCCCCTGGTCACCAGGCCGGGGCTTAAGATGGCTACGTTTTCCCCGTCCGCATAGGCGACCGAGAAATTATGTTCCATCACCGCACGTCCCTCGCCTTTCCTGACCCGCATCAGATCCAGGCCAAAAAACGGGCTGTCATAACTGATGCCCAGCAGCCCCAGCAAGGTCGGGATAAAATCCATGCTTGAGCCGATAACCTCGCGCCGCGCCGGCTTGATATGTTTCGGCGCATAGAACAACAGCGGCACCCGGTAATTGGGTACCGGAACCACGGCGGACCCGGATAGGCGCGGGCCATGATCACCGATAAAAATAAACACCGTATTGTCGAACCAGGGCCGCGTCTTCGCCAGTTCCATAAACTGGCCAAAGGCCCAGTCGGCATAGGTGGTGGCATTTTCCTGGCGTTTGGCCGCCGGGTCCTTGTCGATTCGCCCCGGTGGATAGGTATAGGGACGGTGATTGGATACGGTCAGCAGGCTCAACAGAAAGGGCGTCTTGCCATCGGCATGCTGGTCCAGGCGCTTCAGGGCTTCGGCAAACAGATATTCGTCGGCGACCCCCCAGGCCGTGGTAAACCCCTGGTCTTCGATATCGCCCTGTTCCCAGACGTCCTCGAACCCGGTGGTTGACCAGAATGTACCCATATTATCAAACAGGGCGCGTCCGCCATAGAGGAAGCCCGTCCGGTATCCCTGTTGACGCAGGATATAGGCCAGCGAATTCATACCCACGGATCCCGGCCGCCGGGCGGTAGAAATTCCGGGAATCGGCGGAAACGACGTGAGGATAGCCTCCAGGGCGCGAACAGTGCGGCTGCCCGTGGCATATATATTAGTGAAAAACAGCCCGTCCGCGGCAAGCCGTATCAGGTTCGGCGAAATGATTTCAACAACCGGCTTCTCGAACCGGGGATCAAGGCGGTCGTAATCGAGGCCGTCGACAAAGGTCGAACCAAAGGTTTCCTCAATGACCAGCACCACATTGAGCTTGTTCGGGCTGTTCCCGTTATCCACATGGCGGAGCACACTCAGCTCACTGCCCGTATCGATGGCTTTGGAATTGTCCTGACGGACCAGGCGCCGGGCCGTGGCCAGTGCTTCCTCTTCAGTCATAACCGGATAGAGCCCGACATAGCGCGCGTCATTGTTGAGGGCAGCGCGCAGGAAACTGTGCAGGCCGTTGGCGGCGACTTCATTGACTTCCCGGTGCTCATCCAGATCAAAGGGGGCCAGATAAAGAACCGGTGCCGCGATCAGACCGACGATGGCGGCCAACCCAAATGCCCGCTGTCGTTCACCGGCAACGGGCGGGCTGTCCAGCGCCCTGATCAGTGGCTTGCGCAAGGCCAGATAGACAACCACAGACAGCATGAAAACAGCCGTCAGAATTAACCCCAAATCGAAGGATTCGCGGATATTGCCGATAACTTCGCGCGGAAAAATCAGATAATTGACAGCGATACTGTCGAAGCGCCCGCCAAATTCGTTCCAGAAAAAAAGCTCCGACACGGAGATAAAGACCAGCGCCGCGGCCATGGTGATCAACACCCCATGGGCGGCGCCACGGGCCAGCTTTCGCCGCCAAAGACCGGGCCAGACCAGCAAGCCGAGGATAAAAGGCAGCCCGAGGACGGCCGCCATGGCCATGTCCTGGACAAGGCCCAGGGGAAACAGAGCTAAGGCGGGTGCCAGCAGATCCGGTCTGTCCAGCGCCAGCCAGCCCGTCAGGGTCAGGCGGAGCAAACTCTCGACACCGATAAAAAGAGCCAGACAGAGCAGCCAGAATTTCAGGCGGGGGGCAGGTTTTTTGAACATATCCAGGGGCAGGTTATTGCAGACAGCTAGCGGATACCGATTACCTGATGCGCGACGGGCTGTACAGGGTTTTGGCGCCTGGCTCTAATCCGTCTGTTTAACGAAAACCTGTTCGGCGAATACAAGATTGGGAATCCAGCTGACCCAGGCGACAAGGCTGAATATGGTCACCGGATCCAGATCCATGGCAAACAGCGGCGGCAAATAGATACGCAGGGTGACAGCGGCAAATGTCAGTGCAAAGGAGCGGATCATCCAGCGCCTGTGGGCGGTGAACTGGCCGGCCAGGACCTTCGTGAACCCCCGTCCCGTGGTGATTATCCACAAGACGCCGAGCGTCATGAAGCCCGCCGCAGCGACAGGCCCGTTGGGAGAATAATAGCCGATATAGATCCCATACATACCACCGACCAGGCAGGCGACCACATAGCCGCCGCCGATCAGGCGGTGGATCATGAGAAACCGGCGCCTGATCGAGCCAAAGAACTGCAGCGGGCCGAGCATCAATGCGACGGTCGCGCCCCCCACATGCAAATAAAAACTCAACAACCGCTCGGGCGCATGGGCCGCCAGCCCCGGTGCGGCGACAGCCAGATCGAGGAACAGAAACCGCACCGAGGCCAGGCCGACAAACAGACTTAATGCGGTCATGGCATAAAGGCTGTATCGCAGCCGACGCCCGGTTTTCAAGGTGGTTGAGTGCATTTCGGCTGATTTCTCCGGCGTCCGGGACAGGGTAATAAGTGGTATGTACTCAGTGTAAACTTATGGACATATAACGGCTTGATATTGTCCCTGTCAACATTAAGTTTACTCTGTCAACTTAATGCCTTACTGTCGCCGCTCAGAGGTCCATCCGGAATCAATTCATGGCGAAATCCACCTACCACCACGGCAACCTGCATGACGCGCTGATAAATGCGGCCGAGGATTTGCTCGACAGCGCCGGTCATGAAGGCTTGAGCCTGCGCGGTCTGGCGCGCAAAGCCGGGGTGTCGCAGACCGCCCCCTATCGTCACTTTGCCGACAAGGACGCCTTGCTTATTAAGGTCGCTACCCGCGGGTTTATGGACTTTACCGAGGCCCTGCAAAAGGCCGTCGATGCGGCGGCAGCGCAGCCGCCCCGGGATCAGCTGGCGGCATTGGGCCGCGCTTATATCGATTTTTCCCAGCAACGCTCCGGGGTTTTCCATCTGATGTTCCTGAGTGATCTGTTGCCCAAATGCGCCGACCGGGAAATGGTCGAGGCGGCGACCGCATCGTTTCAGGTTCTCGCCAGGGTCGTCGCCAACTGCCAGGGCAAGGCCGATCCACTGCCCTCGGACGCAACGGTCGTGGCCTCCTGGGCGATGATGCACGGCCTCGCCATGTTGCTGACCCACGACGTGATCCATAACAAAATGACCGGCAACCTCAGCCGCGCGCAGATCATCGACGCGATCACCCGGATGTTGTTGGTGACACCACCTGCCGGTTAAACGAGACGGGACTTTTTGATCGCTTTGAGCTAGCATTTGTTGATCTCAATCACTTCCTTGTTAAGGTGCCGCCCATGCAAAGCCCCCTGCTTACCGACCAACAGTTAGCCCAATACAGGGACGCCGGTTTTGTCATCCTGCCGTCGGTTCTGAGTGCCGACGAAGTTGCCGACATGCGGCGGGTGACCGACGAAATCTGTGCCGGTGCCGCCGGCATGAGCGAAGGCGACGACGTCTACGATCTGGAAGACAGCCATACCCCGGAAAACCCGAAGGTCCGGCGGATCAAGAACCCGGTCCTGCAGCACAAAATTTTCGATGATCTGATGCGCGATGAACGCCTGCTCGGACCACTCAGACAATTGCTCGGGCCCGCCGTGCGCTTCAAGACCTCGAAGCTGAACATGAAATCTAAGGGCTACGGGGCACCGGTGGAATGGCACCAGGACTGGGCCTTTTACCCCCATACCAACGACGACCTGACGGCGGTCGGTGTTCTGCTCAACGATGTGGGGCCGGACAATGGTCCCCTGAATTTCCTGCCGGGCTCACACAAGGGCCCGACCTATGACCATCACCACGACGGCGTCTTTTGTGGGGCCGTCGATATCGAAAAGGAAGGCATCGATCTGTCGACAGCGGTGCCCTGCATTGCCCCGGCCGGCTCCGTCAGCTTTCACCATGTCCGTATGTTACACGGCTCCGACGCCAACCGGTCCGACAAGGACCGGGCTCTGCTGCTCTATGAGATGGCGGCAGGCGACGCCTTTCCCATTGCCGGCGGCATGAGCGAGATTGTCAGTCTGCAAGAATTCGACGCCAAACTGTTATGTGGTGAGCCGACTTTGCACCCCCGTCTGAAAGACGTCCCGGTCCGCATGCCCCTGCCCCGCCACAGCGATGCAACGTCGATATACCAGTCCCAGAGCAAGGCCGACCGGGGCATCTATAAAAAGTCTGGCTGATAATCGGGGACACCTGCGAGAGTGCTTAAAAATGCCCGCAACGCTATTTTTAATCTCCGCCGACCATCTTGTTATCCCCCGCATCCACCACAGCCACCACAACCCGCACTGCCACAGCCTCCAGAGCCCCCAGAATCTTTAGACCTAACCGTTCGTGACAATCGGTGGCCGCATTTTGAACACCCGTAATCAAAAACGATATCCTCTTCTTCGGTGTGATAACGGTCAATCTCGTATAGCTTAAACCCATAGCAATTTGGGCATATATGTTGTGTCAGCTTAAATATAAACAACACCGCCCCTATACATACCAATATAAAAAAACTGATAATTTTGACATTGCTCGATGAGCTGTTCTGGTAAGCCTGCGCGTACGAAGTAGGAGTAATCACCATGGCCGGGCTCAAAGCCGATAATACGGATACCTGCCGCCATTTTCTTGATATGTCCTCGCTCAGACGCAGCAGCCATGTTGGTTTCGAAAAAATCCAGTTTCGCTTTACGTTCAATCTCTGAAAATAAAGATCAGTCCCAAATCGAACAGAGGGCTTCGGCCAAATATCCGTTGGTGCCTCTTCACCAAATACAGAGCGGTACACCTGCTTGGTACGGTCATACCAATTTTCAAATTTTTCACTTTCACTCGGCCCGCCATTGGTCGGTGTGTGGTGAAGTGGTCGCCCAATCAGGTCCGCGCATAAACGCTCCCAATAGGATTTCGTATAGGTCAAATGAAGATGCCAGGCTTGATCAACCTGATCTGACGGCGTAACAGGATGACCAGAGACGACCATTAGATATAAAAACCGTTTGTATTCGACAACAACCCGGTCGCTATAGGATTCCGTCCAGTTGTTTTCTCTGGCAAGTCTCTGCACAAAAGTGAGCGAAGGTGACAGCTCATCGATTTCAAACCGACATAGACGGTCATAAAGGTCATGATTTCCGGTTGCAGCCGACAACTTCAAGCTCATCCAAAAAAGCGGGAGAACAAAGATCTTCCTCGCGTCCCCGTCATCATCGAAAGAGATATACGCAAATCACGCATGGACACCATTCCCAGAACACGTCCTTGCTCGACAATGGGTAAATGACGGCATTTTTTGTCGACCATCTTTCTAAGAGCATAGGTAGGAGAATCTGTCGGCAAGACTGAGAACACATTACGTGTCATCAAATCAGATAAAAGGACCGTTTTTGGATCCTGTTCCTGAGCAACGACCCGGCGCGCAATATCCCTTTCAGTAACAATTCCGATCAACGCAGATTTATCATCGTAGACCAACACAGCAGATATATCTTTTTCCATCATCAATTTTGCCGCAGCAGTTGCTGTTTCGACACTTGATAGAGAATGGATATCCTGGTTTCTAACGACGTCTGGAATAAGTGTTATAGCGCTCAAAAATAAATTTCCTCCATCTAAACCCTGATACTGAAAACGCTAAATTTGAGCCTGCACATGTCATCCAAATCAGGAGAAATGTCATCCAAATCAGGAGAAATGTTAGTCTGCTTTAGATATTCGTCCGGTCGGCGCCTTTGAGTTGCAGGATTTCACGGGCATCATCGGGAGAGGCGACTTCAAGGCCCAGGCCCTCGATGATTTTGCGGGCCATGATCACCTGATCGGCATTGGATTTGGCAAGCACGCCCTTACCGGCCCAGATACTGTCTTCCAGGCCAACCCGGATATTGCCGCCCATGGCTGCGGCCTGCGCGGCGATGCGCATTTGCGAAGCCCCGGCGCCCAGAACCGACCAGCGCAAGTCGTCGCCGAACAGGCGGTCGGCGGTGCGTTTCATATGCATGACATCTTCCGGATGGGTGCCGATGCCACCCAGAATACCAAATACCGACTGCACGAAGAACGGCGCCTTGACCAGGCCGCGCTGGACAAAATGGTTGAGGTTATAGAGATGGGAAATGTCGTAGCATTCGAACTCGAAACGGGTGTCGTTGTTGTAGCAGGTTTCCAGCACATATTCGATATCGGCGAAGGTATTGCGGAAAAACCCGGCCCGGGTGCCTTCAAAAAACGGCTGCTCCCAGTCGTATTTGAATTCCTTGTATTTCTCACCCAGGGGAAACAGCCCGAAGTTCATGGTTCCCATGTTCAGAGACGCCACTTCCGGGGCAAACTGGGCGGCCGGGCGGACCCGCTCTTCCACGGTCATATTGGGCGCGCCACCGGTGGTGATGTTGATGGCCGAAGCCGTTGCCTGTTTGATCCGCGGCAGAAACTTCTGAAAGGCTTCCGGCGACTGATCCGGCTTGCCGTTTTCAGGGTCGCGGGCATGCAGATGCAAAATCGACGCCCCGGCTTCCGCCGCCGCCAGCGCTTCGTTGGTGATTTGATCAGGCGTGATCGGCAAATGCGGGGTCATCGTCGGGGTATGGATACCGCCGGTAATTGCGCAGGTAATAATAACTTTGTTTGAGCTCGCCATAATCTATTCTCCCTGTTCGGTGTCTAAGTCTTCAGCCGCCTGCAATTTATGAGCGGCCAGTGCCATCAATCGTTTGTCCCGCCAGATCTGGCGATCCACCAGTTTGTCTTCGGCCAGCACCTGGCGCCGGTCGGCCTCGATCTGATCCAGCACCTTGCCGCCCCAGTCGGCCCGGTGGCACATGGACGGGAAAATGTTCTGATAAATGCTCTGGTAGCGTTCCACATAATCACGGACACCACCCGGCGCGTTCAGATCAATGGTCTCAAACGGCCCCATGAACGACCAGCGCAGGGCCAGTCCCTCACGGATCCCGATATCCACATCCTCGATGCTCGCATAACCGTCTTCAACCAGACGAAAGGCCTCTTCCAGCAACGCACCCTGCAGCCGGTTCATCACAAAGCCATCCAGCTCGCGTTTCATGACAATCGGTTTATGACCGGCCGAGACCAGCAGGTCCTTTGCCTTGGCAACCGTCTCCGGGGTTGTCCAGGGCGCCGGGACAATTTCGACGGCCGGCACCAGATAAGGTGGATTGATCGGGTGCACCACCAGACAACGGCCGCGGCCCGCCAGTTCTTCGGTGAACTTGGATGGCAATATAGCCGAAGTCGAACTGGCGATCACCGCGTCTTGTGGTGTCAGCACGTCGAGTTCGGCAAATATCTTTTTCTTGATGTCGACGTTTTCCGGGGTGTTTTCCTGAACGTAATCCACATCCCTCAGGGCCGCCTGCAAATCCGACGTCGTCGATAGGCGGCGCAGCACCTGAACCGGCGTGTTGCCGTTCAGCAAACCGTTCGAATCCAGATCCCCCAGCACCCCTTCAATATAGGAGACGGCCTTGACCGGCGCATCGCCTTCAATATCCCAGATGACCACATCGTGGCCGGCGCGGGCGTAGCTGATGGCCCAGGCGCGGCCGATGAAGCCGCTTCCGATAATGGCAATCTTACTCATGCATGATCTCCCTAAAGGGTTTCAACGTTGCCATCGACGGCAATCGATTGCCCGGAAATATTGCGGGCCGCGTCAGACAGTAAAAACATGGTCATTTCGGCCACATCATGGGCGGTCACCATACGCCGCAGGGAAACATGTTCGAGCAACCCGGCTTCAATCTCTCCGTAGGATTTGCCATATTACTTGGCCCTTGCGCTGATCACCGCTTCAATGCGCGCACCCTCAACGACGCCGGGCTGGATGGCATTGACCCGGATGTTGGAAGGGCCCAGTTCGCGGGCCCAGGTTTCGGTAATCCCGATCACCCCGTACTTGACGGCCGAATAGGGCGAACGGAACGGAAAGCCATATTTACCGGCCACCGACGACATATTGACAATCGATCCGCCGCCGGCTTTTTTCAACATCGGCACGGCCAGACGGGTACACAAAAACTGCCCGGTCAGGCCAATATCCAGACATCGCCGCCAGTCGGCCGGGGAAATATCTTCAACCGGCTGCGTCGGCCCGGCAATACCGGCGTTATTGATCAGCGCGTCCAGTCCGCCAAGCCCTGCGCTGGCATCGGCAAACATCCGCTCAACGTCCGCTTCACTGGAGACGTCCGCCTTTGTTATTCCCGCAGTCGGATGGGCCTTGGCAAAATCATCCAGAAATTCGTCGCCAATATCGCAGATATGAACCCGCGCGCCATTGGCAATCAGCAAATCAGCAATTGCCCGACCGATGCCCGACGCCCCGGCCGTTACCAGAACCCGTTGATCCTTAATGCCACTGGCACCCATCATATCCCCTCCCTTAAAAGTCAGGCTAATTTGCTAGCACTAGATCAAGGGTGCGGAAACCCCCTTTTAATGAATTTCACCCTGATTCTTGATCGCCGCCTTCAGGACATCGATATTGAAGCCTGGCTTTTTCGCCGCATCGAGGATCACCGCCTCCTTGCGAATCATAAATTCCACACCGCCGGGCAATTCGCAGACCATGTCTTCGGGAACAACAATGGCGCCGTGCTGGTCGGCGTGAATAATGTCGTTGGGATTGACCTCCATCCCGTTGACGATAACCGGTATGTTGTAGGCCGTCAGATGGACGAAGGCATGGCTCGGGCAGACCGAGCCGCCCAGCAACTGAAAGCCCGGTTTGTTGTCAGGAATGTCGCGGAATGCCCCGTTGGTAATGACACCCAGTGCACCCAGTCCGCCGTGCACATGGGTATGGACCTCGCCCCAGAACGCGCCAACGCCGGGTTTCGGATCGATATCCTCAATGACCACGATGGTTGGTCCGTCGGCTTCAGCCACATATTCGTACCAGCCAATGCGATCCTGCAGGCCCTTGTAGCCGCCGGCCTGCGGCTGGCAGGCTCTGAGCTTGGCCGTCCGTGCCCGGCCAACCATGGACCCCAGGGACGGGTCAAAACAGACAAACGGATCAACCGTGTAGCCGTAACCACGGCGGTCGGGACAGACCACTTCAAGGGCGTTACAGATCGTCGGCGTGTCCCATTGCGCCAGTTTCTGGATGTCTGCGTTGGATGGATGTGTCATTTCAGTTCCTCTGTCGGCTACGGTTGAATTCATGGGCGGGCGACGTTGGCACTGCGGACCGGCACACCGGTCTCGCGGTGACAGATTTCAGCAAGCAATTTCACACCGTCGCGAATTTGCTGCTTCGACGGACTGGCAAAGCACAGGCGCATGCGGTTTTTCCCGGTCGCCGGATCGACAACCCATTCCGCTCCCGGATTGATTTCCACGCCTTCGGCAAGGGCGGCTTTTGCAAGTTCCGAGGTATTGACGATGTCCGGCAAGGTGATCCAGATGAAGATGCCGCCTTTCGGCATGGCAAATTCGGCGGTGGTGCCAAAATGCTCTTCCAGGGCATCGGCCATGACCTGGCATTTGTCACGCAATACGCCGCTCAGTTTGGCGACGTGCTGATCAAATTCCGACGCCGCAAACTCGGCCAGCACCATTTGCTCGAGGGCCCCGCTGCCGCCGTCTTTTTTGGTTGGCAGTATCTGGGCAATAATCCGCCAGTCGGCAACGATGTAGCCGACCCGAAAACCCGGTGCAATCAATTTGGAAAAGGAACCGCAATAGATCACGCGGCCGGTTTTATCCAAAGCCCGGATCGCCGGTGGACGTTCGCCTTCCCACAACAAATCGGCATAGCAGTCGTCTTCGAATATGGGGATTTCAAAGAGCTCGGCAATTTCCAGAAGCTCCAGACGGCGCGCCGTCGTCAATACGGTTCCCGACGGGTTTTGCACGGTTGGAATGGTGTAGATAAACTTGGGCCGTATCCCGTGGCGCTTCAGATCAGCCAGAACCTGGCGCAGATGATCCATCCGCATTCCGTCCTCGTCCATATCGATGCCGATGACGTTGGCACCGAGCGCTTTCAGACGCGACACCGCGCCGCCATAGGAGGCTTCCTCAGCCAGCACCGTATCACCCGGTTCGAGAAACAGGTTGTTGACCAAATCAAGGGCCTGCAGGGATCCCGACGTCACCAGTATTTCGTCCACGTGGCAGGCAAGGGCGGCTTTTTGATGCAATGTTTTGGCGATAAACTGGCGCAGGGGCAGGTAACCCTGCGGTCCGTGGCCGACCCCATAGAGGGCCAGGATGCTTCCTTCGCGTTCGAGAACCGCCTTGGCGATTTCACCCAGTTTTTTGGTCGGCACTGTGTCTGCATCATTGTTGCCACCAACGAAATAATATTTGGGGTAACCGGCAAAGGGTGCCGCGGCGGCGGCGGGTAAGCGGGGACGAAACAGGGAGCCAAATTCAAAGGTCATAAACCGGTATCTTCTTTCTTGAAATAGGTCGGGTTCTGGGCGCGAATTTCTTCAATAATGGCCAGCGATTTGCCGAGATGCTGACGCACCGCGTTTTCAGCAGCCAAGGGGTCACCGGCTTTAATGGCCCGGTGGATTTCCTTATGTTCCAGAATCACACGTTTCTGGCGTTGCCCAAAGGCCAGATACAGACCACGAATCCGATCGTAGTGGCCGCGATGGGCCTGAATGATATCGACGATTCCAGGCACCCCGGCAAAATCATACAAACGTTCATGAAAGGCCGTATCGGTCAGCCGAAATGCGGTTGTGTTTTCCGCCTTGAACTCGACGGAAAGCCGCGCGTTCCAGACTTCCAGTTCAGCCAGTTGCTCCGCAGTGATTCGTTTCGAAAGTTCGCGCACCACTTCAATTTCCACACTCAGACGCAAAAAATGAAGTTCACGCGCCTTCTGCACATCGATAAGGGATACCGACGTTTTCGATTGCGGGACGATATCAACCAGACCTTCCGATTGCAGCCGCAACAGGGCATCGCGAACCGGACTCGGGCTGACCTCGAAGGATTTGGCGATATCCTGCTTGGATATAACCGATCCCGGCACCCGTGACATATCGATAATCTGCTGATGCAAACTGTCGTATATCTGATAGGCGGTTGATTGGCGGCGATCAATTTTCATAAAAAAAACCTGATGTCAGTCGGGTTGTAGGTCTCATTAGGGTTGACCAATGATACTAATATATTAGTATCCACTTTATTGGCAATCAATCTGTACAAAATAATTGTACAAATAGGGAGACTATATACATGTTAAAAAAAGTAACACTTGCAATGGCACTTGGTGCTTTTGCAATGACAGGTTCGCTGGGCAGTGCCGAAGCGAAAGTCCTTAAATTTCAAACCAGCTCCTCTGCGGGCAGCTTTACTTATAAATACATGACGGAAGTCTGGGCACCAAAACTGAAAGCCATGTCCGGCGGTGCCCTGGAAATCGATATTGCACCGACCCGGGCAATCGTTCCTCACCGGGAAACCATCAGTGCCGTCAAAAACGGTATTCTGGACGGTGATTTGAACGCTGTTGCCTATTTCTCGGGTCTTGATGCGGGTTTCGGCCTGATGGGTGATTTGATCGCCGGGTACGATACCACCGATCAAATGGGCATGTTCTGCATGAACGGCGGCGGCAAGGAAATGCTGCAAAAACTGTTCGACAAATACGCACAAAAAGGCATCCATGTTATCGGTTGCGGTCCCTTCGCCCGCGAAGCCTTTGTCGCCACCAAACCCATTCGTTCCGTCGCCGATTTCAAAGGCGTAAAAGTACGCTCACCAGAAGGCCTGGCTTCTGAAGTCTTCAGACGTGCCGGTGCAGCTCCGGTCGCGATCCCGTTCTCCGAAGTTTATACATCGCTTGAAAAAGGTATCGTTGATGCGGCCGACGCCAGCGCCTATGTGAACAACGAATCCAGCGGCCTGCACAAGATCGCCAAGTTCCCCATTTACCCGGGCATCCACTCGATGGCTGTTATCCAGATGGTAATTAACCAGAAGGTATGGGACAAAATGTCGGAGCAGGAACGGACAATCCTTGATGTCTGGTATCTGGCCTACAGCAACGACATCCGCCGCGCTTCCGACCTGGAAGATCGCAAACTGGTGTCACGCGACAAAGCCGGAAATGGCAATGTCACGGAAGTCATCGACTGGACGTTGGAAGAACGTACAAAGTTCCGCGAAATCGCCGTTGGCGCATGGAAAGCCTTCGCCGAAAAATCGCCATTGGCTCAGGAAGCATATGATGCGAACATCAAGTTCATGAAGGAATATGGACTTTTGGGACCTGACTTTTAATTGAACGAGTCGGCAATCAAGCCGATCATCTGTTAAAAATCACCCACAATCAGTCGTCCGGCCCGTCGCATTTGACGGGCCGGATGCTTATCAGAATCGCAGGCGAGAACCATGGACATTCAAATCACCGCACCCGCTGTCGTCATTGACGGGCCGAAATCAAAAGTCGAAAACGCCATTGATCATTTCAGTCGTTTCAGCGGTCTTGCTGTCGGTCAGCTCTACCTGCTCTGCGCACTTGTGACCGTTTATGAAGTTGTCATGCGCTATGTATTCAATGCGCCGACCCAGTGGGCCTTTGAAGTGGTCATGGTCCTGTGCGCCACCGCCTGGATGCTCTCGGCCGGATATATCACCTTTCACAAACGTCACATCGGTATCACCGTCATCTATTTGTTGGTTAGCGAGAACAAGCGCTGGTGGCTTGATCTGGTTGCCATGGTCGTTGGTGTGCTTGCCCTGTTTTTGCTGGCCAGCGACACCCTGGTTCAAACCCTCGAATCCATCGATGTGGTCGAGCGGGTCGGCTCCTCCTTCAATTCACCGGCCCCCATGCTTCTCAAAATTGCCCTGACATTCGGCTCGATGGTTTACATGGTCCAGTTGCTGGTCAACCTGAAACGGCATTTCACCTCGCCGTTCTGGCAGAATGTGGTCATTGGCGCTGCCGCCTTTATCGTTTTCCGCATGACCGTTCAAGTCATCACCCACTATATGGGTGAAGAGAGTGCCGCCGGTTCACTCAACGACGTTTTTGCCAGCTTTCTGATTGCCCTCGATCCATCCGAACTGTTTGACGCCCGCGAATGGGGCCTCGGCATCATCAGCCTGGGTATCGTCGTCACTCTGGTCTTTTTGATGATGACCGGGATGCCGCTGGGTATTGTCACACTGATCGTTTCCGTGCTGTGCGCCTTGCTGTTCTTTGGCCCGAACGGCCTGTATCTGGTTTCCAGCAACGCCTTTGGCCTGCTTGAAAAATATCCGCTGGTTGCCGTACCGTTGTTTGTCCTGATGGCATCAATTCTCGAGCGCGCCGGCATCGCCAAGGATTTGTTCGATGCCATGTCCATATTTGCCGGCAACCTGCGCGGTGGTGTGGCCGTACAAACCATTGCCGTTGCCGTCATTCTGGCCGCCATGTCCGGTGTCATGGGCGGCGAGATTGTCATGCTCGGCCTGGTCGCCCTGCCGCAGATGCTGCGCCTTGGCTATGACCGGAAATTGTCCATCGGCGTGATCTGCGCGTCGGGCTCGCTGGCGACCCTGATCCCGCCCAGTATCATCATGATCGTCTATGCCCTGTCCGCCGAAATTTCGATTGGTGATCTGTTCCTGGCCGGCGCCCTGCCCGGTCTCATGCTGGCCGTGTTTTATGCCATCTTCGTATTGATCCGTTGCCATCTCAACCCGTCTCTGGCTCCCACCGCCGAAGAAGTTGCGAAAATGACCGGCGGCGACACCAAGCTGTCCAAGGAACGCATGGTCGCCGTTGCTCTGTGCATCCTGTTGATTGCCGGTGTCATGGGCTCCATTTACGGCGGTGTCGCTTCGGTCACCGAGGCCGCAGGCGTTGGCGTTCTTGGTGGAATGCTGGTGGCGGCCGTGCGCAACAAGTTCAGCTGGCCACTCATGCAGCAGGCCCTGGCCGGCACCATGTCGACGGTCGGCACCATCATCTGGCTGATCCTGGGTGCCATCGCCTTTGTCGGCATTTACAATCTGATCGGCGGTGCCGATTTCATGCGCAGCCTGTTCACCGGACTTGGCCTGCCGGCTATTGGTATCATCTTCGTGATGATGGGAATTCTGGTTGTTCTCGGAACCTTCATGGAATGGATTGCCATCGCCTTTATCACGGTTCCGGTGTTCGCACCGGTTATCGTCACCCTGGCCCCTGAACTGGGGATGGAACCCGAATGGGCGGCGGTCTGGTTTGGCGTTCTGTTCGTCATGAACATCCAGATCTATTTCCTCTCGCCACCCTTTGGCCCGGCCTGTTTCTGGCTCAAATCCGTAGCCCCGAAAGACGTCACCCTGCAGGAAATATTTGCCTCGGTAATTCCATTTATCGGACTGCAGATCATTGGTCTGCTGACCGTCATGTTTGTCCCGGAAATTGCCCTCTATTTACCGAAACTGCTTAATTGATAGCCGCCTTACAGGAGCCCCAAAATGATTGATCAAGATGCACATGACGATGAAATGAGAATGTACGGTCCCTGGCCGTGGATCGCCGGCATCGGGTTTGGTATTTTTATTACGGTGATTATGTTTGTTCTGTCTGACGGCTTTTCTTAAAGCCAGTCCGTTTCATCGAACACATGAAAAAGCGGGCTGCCCTTGCAGCCCGCTTTTGTCTGTTTGTTTGTCGATGGATTGACCCGGGCAATTATTGCCGGTCACTTTTCTTCCGGTTTGCTGCGGAAAAAAGCGAAAGCCGGATCATTATCTGAATCATGGGAAAAATGGTCTTTGAAGCTGACGAAGGCAGACAGGGATGGTCCGGTAAAGAACCCGTTGCTGCCATTGGCCATCATCATTGTTTTCAGGTAGGAGCCGTTATCATTTGTGGATTTATTGTTCATAACAGAATTCGCCTCTAATCGTTTCTGAATTTCATCGGTAATCATTTGCTCAATAATACGTCGCTGGCCAGCCGGCATTTGCCCGAGACTGTCTTCGGACAGGCCCATGGCAGTCAGGATTTTAGCCCGCATTTCGGCGATTTTTTCCTTATGCACCTGTTCCACATAGGCACTCATCCCGTGCTTGCGTATAAATGCAATATCTTCCTTAGCTATGGATTCCGGGGCTTGTTTCTGCCGGGCGAAAACATGGTTTCTATTGGCCGCAACTTCCGCCTTTAACTGGTCAGCATCCAGCATCGACGCAAAACCCGCCGATGGTGAGGGCGCTTTACGCCGCAGTCCAAAAGCCTGGTCTGTGTTAATCTGAGGGCCCCTGAGGGAGATATCTGGTTTCATCCGGTCCACCATTTGTCGTGTATAACCCTGTTGAATGAGCAATTTCCGTGCCGAGATTCCAAAAACCGATAATTTATCGGCTCCGGGCCCTGGAAAATGGCTGTTCAGGCCAGCGGCGCCAGCGGATCAATAAAGGCTTTCGCCACACCCAGGTTGTAGGCATCGGCCGTTAATGCGGGCGCCCGGGGATGGACCTGACCAATGCCTGCGCGCCAGGCAAACATCTGTTTGCCATAGGCCAGCATGTGGGCCGGCGAATGCAGGGCAAACTGAATCATCGGCAGGATCGAGCGGTGCAGGTTTTCGGCCGCCTCAAGACTGGCGGCATCTCCGGCGTCGAGCAATTCAAACATCCTGCACTGAATATCAATGCAATCGGGCGCCGGTATACAGCCGACGCAGCCGAGCGCATGGGTCAGGGTCAGCTCGCGGCCGCCCAGACCAGTAAAGACGTCAAACACACCATCGGTTTCCTCCATCAGTTTCTGCACCACCGGGATCGGCCCCTCGCCTTTCAGGAGATTAACATTCGGATGGTTGCGGTTGACCGTTTTCAAGCCGTCATTGCTCAGCCAGACGTTCAGATTGACTGGATTGTTTTGCAGGGCGACGGGTTTACCCGCCTGTTCGGCCACGGCGCCAAAAAAGCGGATAATCTCTATCTCGGGGATACCTTTCAGTTGCGGTGGCTGCAGGATTGTCCAGTCGGCGCCCATGCCTTCGGCGGCCTTCATAAACTCAATTTGACCGGGCACACTCGGCTCAGAAACCGTAACCGCCAGCGGCACCCGCCCGGCCACAGCTTCGGCAACGATCTCGGTAATCCGGCACTTTTCGTTGACATCCAGTTTATCAAATTCGCCGACGATGCCCAGAATGGCAATGCCGTGGGCACCGGCGTTGATGCACACATCAACCTGGCGTTTCATGGCGTCCCTGTCGATGGAACCGTCCTTGTTGAAGAACGTATAGAGGATCGGGAATATACCTTTGTAGGGATGATGGGGCATTGCATTGTCCTTGGGGTCAGGCGTCAAAAACCAGATCGAAAACCTCGGGTGTCGGCTCCGCACCAATGCCCGGACCCGTCGGCAAATGGAAAAAGCCGGCTTCGACTTTCATATCGGTATCGACAAACTGCAGGTTTTTATCAAACACCGAATGCTGATATTCCTGCAGGGGTGAATTGGCCAGGGTTGCCGCACATTGCAGACTGGCGGCCTGCTGCAGCCCCAGGCCAATGGTGGCATGGGGCATCACTTGGCAATGGAAACCGGCGGCCATCCGGCAGATGTTCATAAACTCGGTGATCCCGGTATGGGCAACATCGGGTTGAACGATGGACATGCAGCGGTTGACAAAGCGCGGACGAAATTCGTAGCGGGTGCGCAGTTCCTCGCCGATGGCAACCGGCACCGCGACGGCGGCGCTGACATGGGCCTGGCCTTCCTGGTCTTCGGCGTTGACCGGCGCTTCGGCAACCGCCAGGTCATAGGCATCCATGGCATTGATAATCTTGATCGCCTGGTGGGCGGTATGCTGCCAATGCATATCGCAGAGAATTTGCACATCAGGCCCTACACTATCGCGCAGCGCCTTCATTTCGGCAACTTCTCCTTCGAACGATACCGCCGCCGCAAACTTGACCGCCCTGAAGCCGCGGTTGACATATTCGCCGGCCAGGGCAGCCCGCTCGGGCAGGGTCGGTTTCGGCAGACCCGACACATAGCACGGCAGTTTCGTGTTGCGGACACCACCCAGCAGTTTGGCAACGGATTGCCCGGCCAGCTTGCCCTTCAGGTCCCACAGCGCGATATCGATACCAGCCAGGGAGTCCACGTAAAAGCCGCCAAAGAAGCCTCGCACCCGCATCATGTCGTACATGTCTTCGTAGATGACTGAGACATCGGCCGGATCACGGCCGATCAGGAACGGCCCGATAATGGTGTTGATCAGATGGCTGACCACGTGGGGTGCCACCGATGCAAAACATTCACCCCAGCCAATGGCCCCGCCGGACGAAGTAATCTTGACCAAAACGCTCTGGTCGGCGGCCGGATAAAGGGTTTTGTTTTTACTGCGCACGAAGTAACCGTGATGGTTGACCGCAACCCCGTCCTCAAGGGCACCCAGATAGGGAATATTTCGCGGAATGCGAAGGGCGAACGCTTCAATCCGGTCGATGGTTTCTGCCATTTTACCTCAGTGAATGATCAACAATCAGCGCCTACCATACTAGTATTATTGTGAATTACAAATAGCCTTTTTCCCCCGTCCAAATGAATGATCCGCCTTACGCGACAGGCGCAACCGGTTCATCCGGCACTGATACATGCGTCGGAACCACTGATCAATTACTCCCAGGCAGGGAACTGGCCTTCAGCGGCGAGGGCAGTTATTCGACTATGAATTTGTTGGGTCATTTGTTTGCCACTCTCTTGGTAAGTCAAAGGTTCACCGATAAAAATGTCGCAGAAAAAGGGGACAAAAAGGCCTTCTCCCTTTGGTAATGATTTACCCAATCCATGCAGAAAAATCGGATAAACCGGCATGTCGGGAAATTTCCGGGCGATCAGGCGGATGCCTTCCTTGAACTGATCCTCCATTTTTTCAGGCTGCCCCCGGGTTCCTTCCGGGAATAGAATGAGGATCTTTCCGTTCTGAATTGCATCAAACACGAGGCGCAGGGGATTGCCGCCTTTGCTCGCGCGTCGGATCGGAATAATCCCGATGATCTCGAGTGCGAACCACGACAACAGTTTATTGCGGAGGAAATAATCCGCCGCCGCAACAGGATGTATTTCACTCAGGCGAGACAAGGGGATAAGAGACATCAGGACGAGGGTATCGAGGTGAGAGTTGTGATTAGCCACCAATATTGCCGGGCCCTTGTTCGGCAGCCGTTTGTAGTTACGGACGTTAAGCCCGAGAAGCACATAAATAATCGGGCGGACAATAAGAGCGAAGAACAAAAACCGCAACAACCGGGACATGAATGCTCCTAAGAGGCCAGTGTCGGCCCGTAATAAAGATAAAATATGAAATGAAAAAACACCGGGGCGCTGAAAGTCAGACTATCGACCCTGTCGAGAATTCCACCGTGTCCAGGGATGAAACTGGAACTGTCCTTTACACCCAGATCCCGCTTTATCGCCGACACAGTAACGTCACCAATAAATCCGGCGACCGCAATTATTGCGCCGCCAATTGCGCCCATGCCACCTTCCAGTGGCGTCAAATAGGGCGCGATGAAATAGGCCGCTGCACCGGTTGTGACAACGCCGCCAAGAAATCCAGCCCAGGTTTTTCCTGGGCTGGATTTCGGCACGATTTTGGTTTTGCCAAGACTCTTTCCCCAGACATATTGGGCAACGTCGTTAAATTGAGTCAGGATGACGAGAAATAGCAGCAAACCAACGCCGCCTGCCTGCGGATTATCGATCGCCGGCAAGGAAAGAAAGTAGGCCGCATGACTGAGGTTGAAAACCGTGATCATGAGTCCCCAGTGAATGGTGCCTGCGGCCTTTAAAAATCCGTCAGTGGTACCAATGACGAGCATGCGTAGCGGTAAAAATAGAAATATCCACACCGGAATGAAAATGATAAACATCCCGTACCAGTAATCGTACACCCAATAAAATTGCAGCGGAACCGACAGATAAGCCCAAAACAGGACCCGCCGGTCGGCCCTGCGGGTCGGGATTAAGGAAAAAAATTCCTTAAGCGCAAGGAAACTGACAAAACCCAGAAATATAATTGCAGCGGTTCGCTCCATCACCACGGCGACCGCGAAAATGATGATAATCACCCACCACGAATTGATACGCTGAAAAAGTTCTGAATAGTCTTTCTTTGGGTTTGCCTTTTTCAGGACAAAAGCGATCAAGTGAGAAAAAACGAGAACGGTGAAAAGTGTCCCTAAGGTTACGGCAACAGTTTGGGGAATAGCGAGTTCCATCACTCGGATCCGCCGGGTTTCTCAAGCGCCAGAGAGGCAGCACGGCAGCGCCTGCCAACCGTAACAATTTCCCCGACAACAATAACAATAAGCCCGAGATAGAGGACGAACCCGTCGGCCGCCCAGGGCAAGGGCAGCGCTGTTACGACCAACAGGCCGGTCATTACCGCCATCCGGTGCTGTTTGGCCATGGGTCCGGAAAAATCAGCTGGCGCACCGATCGAGACCGCCAGAACACGTATGTAAGCTGTCATTACCGCTAACAGCCCGGCAGCCCATCCAAGCGCAACTGCGTAATCAAATGCGATTACGGCATAGCCCGCCGACACCAGAATAAGAGGATCGGCAATGCGGTCAGGAATGTCGTTAAACAGTTCGCCGGACGCTGTCCCCTTCTTCCCCTCGACGGCAACCATTCCATCGAACAGATTGCATAGCAGGCGGCACTGAATAAAAACCGCAGCAAGCAGCGGATAGGTCCAGACCAGCCAGTCGTCCGCAGAAGGAAACTGAAACAAGCACAGTGACGCCAAAAATGCGAAACCGACACTGGCAAGGGAAATTTGGTTTGGTGAAATGTTTTTTCGACTCATCCAGCTTGCCAGGTCCTGGATAAGACCCAGTTGGCGAACTTTCAACGGACGTCGCGACTCATTTGATTTCATATTCGCCCTCTCAATTTTTTCGACGCATCCTGGCGTAACCTTGTATGAGCGGTATACAGGCAATACAGAAAGGCGACAGTGATCGCCGGAAAAATTGTCAGCCCGATATTCGGCGTATGGGCGGTGAGGTGAACCAGGGTCAAAAAGCTGCCGGTGATCAGGACTGTAAAAATACTGGAAACGGTTTCGGAAGCGGCAAGGAACGAAATCTTACCATTTACAAAAACCAGCAATCTAACCATCAGCAAGGTGATGATAAAACTCGCCGCCCCTTGTGACAGGCCAGCGAAAATACGGCCACTGAGACCGTTTTCTCCGTTCACAGCAGAAGCCCAGGCCCCCCACAACACAAAAGCAAAAGCAGCAGAAACAAGATTGTATTTCTGGCTGACTGCCGTTGTCATGAATTCGTCCCGTTTTCGTCTATTTGTCTTTTTGTAAGGATAAGAATAGCTATTAAATGAGCTTAGGCACAATTACTTACAATGTCCAATTGCAGCGAGACGGTGGCCCGCTCTGCTACAGTAGCCTCAATATCCGGCTAGGCTCGGTAAGTCAGAATAATAAGCCATCTCGCCACAGAGAACCGGCTGGCTCTACAATACGGCGGGATTCAGTTGGATTGCTGGCGCCACCAGCCCAGCGCATCCTGCGCTGCCGATTCAAATTCCGGCAGGATTTGCTGAACGAACCCCAGATCTTCCGATCGCTGTTCGATCTGCGCCGCCAGATCGGCAATCTGCACGGCAAATAAGGACCCGGAGGCGCCTTTTATGGAATGGGCGACTTCGCGGATATGCGTGGAATTTTCATCCCGTACACTTTGCCTTAATTCTGTCAGGTGCGCCTGCAGGGACATTTGCGCTTCGTTTAGAAGAATTGAAACGGTTTCCGGTCCAAGTTGCTCGCACAATTCCTGCAACTTTCCGGCGTCTCCCACCTGAGGAAGCGAAATGGAATTCTCTGAAGGATCAATGGCTTGGTCAGCACCGCCTGGCGATTGTCCGGAAGAATTATTAGGGGCTATGGCACCTGCCCGATTTTCTTCACTGCCAGGTCCATGATTTTCAAGAATGCGATATGTGGCAATCGCGTCCGCCAGGTGTTGTTCGGTAAATGGTTTCGTTAAAACCCCGTTCATTCCAGCTTTTTTAAACTGGCTGTGGCGTTCGGTGAACGCTTCTGCGGTTAACCCAACAATGGGTATCCGCTCCCCCTCTTCGGTCAGGCGAATCTCCCTGGTCGCATCGATACCGTTCATCTCAGGCATATGGACATCCATTAAAATCAGATCGGCCCATCCCTCCCTGGCAGCAACGACAGCCTGCCTGCCGTTTTCCACAAGTCTGGTGGTGTGGCCAAATTTTTCAAGAAAGGCGCGTACAATCACCGCATTCACCTCATTGTCTTCGGCAACCAACACATTCAACGGTTCGCTCCGGTTACTTCCTCCACCGACATTACGCAGGGAAACCGCAGCAATTTCTTCTTTGGTCGCCGGATCGAAAGGCAGACAGACATGAAAATCGGTGCCTTCGCCAAGGCGGCTTTCGGCGCTGATGGCCCCGCCCATGAGTTCGCTCAGCTGTTTGACGATGGAAAGACCGAGGCCGGTGCCGCCGTGCTTGCGGGTGATTGTATTGTCTTCCTGTGTAAACGCATCAAAGATCGCTTCAAGACGGTCAGCGGCGATCCCTGCCCCTGTATCGCGAACGGAGAAATGGAATCTGTTCGCCTTGTCGTTTACCTCAGGGTCCTCCCTATTTGTGACCTTCCGGATGGTCAGTGTGACACTGCCTTGCTCGGTGAACTTGATGGCATTGCTCAGCAAATTCCATAGAATCTGACGCAAGCGGACCGGGTCGCCCTTAATCGTCGGCCTGCCTGTGTTATTCTTCACAATTAATTTCAGCCCCCGGTCATCGGCTAGACTTTGGAAAGGGGTGGTGATTGTTGAAATCAAAACGCCCAGATTGAAGGCGCTGTTTTCAAGTTCAATGGCACCGGCCTCAATTTTACTCATATCCAGCACATCATTGATAATCGCCAGAAGCGTCTGACTGGAAGAAAGAATGGTGTCAACTTTCTGCCTCTGATTCTTATCCAGATCGGTATCCGTCAACAGTTGAGCCAGGCCCAGGACTCCATTCAGGGGGGTGCGGATTTCATGACTCATGGTCGCCAGAAAGTTTGATTTGGCGAGGTTGGCAGCCTCGGCGTTTTCCTGGGCCATTTTCAGTGGCGTAATATCAACCCGCATGCCGACGATCCCACCATCCGGCATTTTGCGCTCGGCGACCCGCAACCACCGCCCATCAGCCAATTGCTGGTCAACAACCTGATTACCTCCCCGATGTGATGCCATGCGTTCCGCAACCCATGCTTCAACGCGGCCTTCAGCTGCCAGATGCTGACCTTTCAAAGCACTTTCGCGAATAAGCTCTTCAAATTTCACACCAGGCTTCATCAGGTGCCGGGTTATTGGATAATATTCACGGTATTTTTCATTGCAGAGAACCAGGCGATCGTCGGCGTCGAAGTAAACGAACCCTTCATCCATAATTTCAAGTGCCGAAAGCAGCTGGGATTTTGAACGGACAGCCTCTTCAGACAATAACACTTTCGAAGTTATGTCTCGCGTAACGCCGCGGTATCCAGAAAAATCACCGACTTCATCATAAACGGGCTCACCACTAACCGCCATCCAGCAAATACCGGCCGGGTAATTTCGGTAAAAGGTAAAATCATAAAAAGGGAGACGGTTTTTCAGATCCTCCAGATGTTGATTAAAGTCTTCTTCCAAAACTCCTTCCAAACGCCAGTCCGTGCGCGATTTTCCGTAATGCCATTCAGGTGATTTTCCGGTAATCGCTTCTATACTTTCGCTCATATAGATGAATTTATTATCTTTATCGGTTTCCCAGAACCAACCATCTATGAGCTTGGCAAAATGTTCCCACTTATTCACAATAAGAACCGATCCTTTTAATTCGACAAATAGCTAACCGTAAACACCCGACCGGAATCCGGCGAAGACCACAAATTCAACGATCGTTAACCTACGAAGTATTAATGTAATTCTTCTGTTTTAATCACCCAAATCAATATGGAGTTATTCGTCAGGATGGTGTAGCGCCTGCTGGCGCCACCATTCCAGGGCATCCTGCGCTGCGATTTCAAAATCCGGCAGGGTTTTCTGAACGAACCCCAGATCTTCCGATCGATGTTCGATCTGCGCCGCCAGATCAGCAACCTGCACCGCAAATAAGGACCCGGAGGCGCCTTTTATGGAATGGGCGGCTTCACGAATATGTGTCGAATTTTCATCCCGCACACTTTGCTTCAATTCGGTCAGGCGCGTTTGCAGGGATGTTTGCGCTTCGTTTAACAGAATCGAAACCGTTTCCTGGCCCAGTTGCTGGCGAAACTCATCCAGTTTTATTTCATCACCGACCACTGGCTTGTCCGCATCCGAACCCTTTTCACCGGGCGCGCCTTTATCGACCGGTTTTCCGACAACTGACGGCACGGAAGGACTGTCCAAGCCAACAGGCAACTCCGCATTATACCGTTCGCTTCGCCCGACAATGGACCTGTGTGTGGCCAGCGTGTCAGCCAGTTGCTGCTCCGTAAACGGCTTGGTCAGGACGCCGTTCATTCCCGCGTCTCTGAACAAAACGTGTCTTTCCGCGAAGGCCTCCGCGGTTAGGCCGACAATGGGAATAGACGTGCCTGACGCTGTTTGCCGGATCGCTTTGGTCGCATCAATGCCGTTCATCTCCGGCATATGCACGTCCATCAAAATTAGATCGGCCCAGCCTTCTGCAGCTGCGGCAACCGCCAGCTTGCCGTTTTCCACATGTTTGACCCGGTGCCCGAATTTTTCCAGGAACGATTTGGCGATCAGGGCGTTGACTTCATTGTCCTCGGCAATCAGGACGTTCAGCGGTTCCGCCCTATCGCCCCTGTCGAAGGCTTTACGCATGGAAATGGCTTCGGCTTCTTGCCCGGTCGTCCCATCGAAGGGAAGATAAACATTGAACGTGGCCCCCTCTCCCAGCCGACTTTCGGCGGTGATGGTACCGCCCATCAATTCCGTCAGTTGTTTGACAATGGAAAGCCCCAGACCGGAGCCCCCATGTTTGCGGGTGATCGTACTGTCTTCCTGGGTGAAGGCGTCAAAAATAGCATCCAGCCGGTCTGGCGCGATGCCGGCGCCGGAATCACTGATGGCAAAATGCAGCACATGGGCCTTTTCAAGAGACACCAGGCCAGCGCCATCATTGCGCTGCTCAATGGCGAGGGTAACGCTCCCCTCGTCGGTGAACTTGATGGCGTTGCTCAACAGGTTCCACAAAATCTGCCGCAGCCGAAGCGGGTCACCCTTGAGGGCGAGGCCGCCCACGTCATCCTTTACAAGCAGCCGAAGCCCCTTGTCGTCGGCCAGGCTTTGAAACGGGGTTGTAACCGTCGAAATCAGACCGCCAAGACTGAACGCGCTGTGCTCAAGCTCAATACCACCCGCCTCAATTTTGCTCATGTCGAGAACATCGTTGATAATGGCCAACAGGGTCTGGCCCGATGAAAGTATGGTATCAACCTTTTGCTGCTGGTTTTTATCCAGATCCGTATCCGTCAACAGTTGAGCCAGCCCCAGAACCCCGTTCAGGGGCGTGCGGATTTCGTGGCTCATGGTTGACAGGAAATTCGACTTGGCCAGGTTGGCCGCTTCGGCAGCCAGTACCGTCGCCTCCAATTCAGCGGTTCTTATCTTGACCGTGATCTCCAGAGACTGACTCGTTTCGATCAGCGCACGCTCGGCTTCATCGCGCTCCAGGTTTCGCTGGCCAATAACCCGCAGCAGGGAATTCACTGATTCCGCCAGAATATCAATTTCATCATCACGGTTTCGTTCCGGCGCACGCAGGCGCGTCAGTTCGGGCTGGTTTGGATCGGCATTGGAAAGTACCTTGGACATCTCAGACAGGGGTTTTGCCAGTAAAAAATAAAACACCACACTCAGAAGAGCTGCCAAAATCAGGGCGAGGACAAGACCCAGAGTCAGAACAACGAAAGACCGCTCAAAAAAGTCAATGGCCATCACATGCGGGTCCGTTATCACACGTATGAAACCGGTAACGACAGAGGTGTCTTCGGCGAATTTCAGGGTAATCTCATGCGTCCGTTTGCCGCCAAACACGGCTTCCGAAATCCACCTCAAATGCGCCAATGCCTGACTGGAACCGGCCCTCAGATCAGAGCGGAGCTGATGGGTCAACTCGGTGCCGATGCTGTCGTGGATACTGACCTCAATGATCGAGCGGAACTCGAACAGGCCGCGGGCCACTTCTTCAGCCAGCTCCACTTCCAGATTGTAGGCCGCCCGCGCCGCCGGTTGATGTACCGTATTCACAACCTGTTTAATGGTATCGTCGAACGACTGTGCCTCTGTACGAAAATCGAAGTAAACCTGCACCAGGCTCAGCAGGAATCCCACGGTGAATGCGATCAGCACCACATCGCGGGCCTGCTTGTAAGCGATGCGCCGCCGAAATGGAATCCTGGGGCTTGTACCGGTCACCGGCGGTTCCCCCGCACCTGAAAAAGGGCGACAGGAAAAGACTTTGTCGGGCGCAGGGGATGGGGCCCCGGAACCAGCTGCTGTATGCCCCGCATGCACAATCTACCCGGCACAGGTTGCCTGCCCCAGTTTTGACCAGAGGGGCTTGTTTTCCGCCACCCACTTGGCCGCCGCCTGATCATGGGTAAGACCATCCGCGTCAACCAGCGCCGCCAGATGACTGATCATGGCATTGGTGAAATCCAGATCTCGAAGAATGGCCGCCGCACAGGGCCAGGTATCATCCAGTCCCTTCCAGGCGATCTTCTTCAGCCAGCCGTTCTTGGGGTTGCCGCAATCAAAGGTACGGTCCTTGTTGACACCCCAGGAGGCATCGGTGGCGCAACGCGCGTCATAATCAGGAAATTCAACAAACTTACCGTCGAACCGGTCTTCCACCCAGTTTGGACTCCAGTTGAACAACACCACCGGTTTCTTGCTGGCTACGGCTTTTTTAAGTTCGACCCATAAATCATCTGCCTTCTCGACCACATCAACGCGGAACCCCAGGTCAAGCGCTCGGACCCGTGCGCGCTCGGGTTTTTCCCAGGGCCCGGCCACATAGCGCCCCAGCTTGCTGGCCGGATCATCGGCAAACAGCTGTGCACAACGTTTCAATGCACGCCAGTCGGGTAATCCCGGGCAAACCTCTTCCACGTATGTAGGGTACCACCATTCTTCGCGTGTGGTTGCGCTGTGGTTGCCGGCGTCGATTATGTTGCCGAATTTTCGTACCCGCTCATAGTCATCGGCCATAGTGCCTTCCCACACCTCAACCTGAATATGCGCGAGGCCACGGTGCAGATGGTTCCACTGGTGTTTTGTCTCCAGGGTGACAAATTCGACTGTATAGCCGCGCTGTGTGTAGATTTCGCCCAGGGCCTTTGACAAAACGATCTGGCTGGTCCAGTTGTTGAGGATGATGCGCACCGGTTTTGACGACTCAGGCACGGCGGCAGCCGCGATCGAAGCGACACCGACAAGGGCCGACAGGATAACAACCGGCGCCACGCTGCGTCCGATACAGGAGCGAAACATACTTAACAGGCGCATCATGTCATACCTCCGTTTTACCCTTGGCCGCCCCATCTGCCTTCAGGCGGGCGTAAAATCTGTCCGCTGACCCTAAGCAACTCCTATCGAAGCGAAGTGATCACTACGGTTTCATTTTCTTTTTTACCACAAAGTACCGGGGAGTTACGTTTCAAGATATTTCGACATGTTAACAACCGTAACGAAAACGGCTCGGGCCTTTGACAAGCGGATCGGGCCGGTAAGGCCCCGCAAACCGGACCTCGATTGACGCCTACCAGGTCGGGCCAGTGGATCTGTTGATCCCGCCCCTGCCCTGTCGGCCGTCACCTATTCAGGTGGTAGCGAAGGGGGCTGCCAGAGCTGTGACAGTCATTATGCCATTGGCAGATTGAAAAAGAAGGTGTTTCCGCCCGCCGCGTCAGCATTCAGATTTATTGATCCGCCATGTTTTTCGACAATGGATTTTGCGATACTCAGGCCCAATCCCGAACCACCCGTTTGCCGGCGATCAGACGAGTCCACTTGAGAAAATTTTTCAAATATATTCTCACGAAATTCTTCGGGCACTGTTGCCCCAAGGTCCGAGACAGATACCCGTGCCAGACCACCGTGACTGGTTACAGTTATACTAACCTCCGTACTGTCAGGCGAAAACTTCGCCGCATTGGACAGCAGGTTCGCGACCACCTGTGTGAGACGTTTCTCATCGCCGCGCACGATCACCCCGGGCATAAGGTCAGCGAGAACGAATTTTGCCCCGTGCCTGGCCGCGTATCCCTGATTGTTGGTGACAGCATTTCTTACCAGTTCGGAGATGTCCAGGGATTGGAAATTAAACACCATCATGCCTGACTCAAGCTTATCGATGTCCAGAATATCGTTAATCAGTTCATCCAGTCGACTTGAATTGCGGTAGGCAATTTCAACCATTTCGTTTGCTTTTTTTGGCAGTTTTCCCAAAGCACCACTTGCGATCAACCCCAATGAGCCCGCTATAGACGTCAGTGGTGTACGCAGTTCATGGCTGACGGTTGAAATAAACTCGTTCTTCAACTGATCAAGTTTCTTACGCTCGCTGATATCGCGCATAATCGCAGCGAAGAATGTAACGCCTTCGTATCTTGATACAGAAAGCGCCACTTCCAATGGCACGCCCGAACCATCTTTTTTCAGGCCCTGAATTTCAAAAGTATGGCTGGTGTCCCCCGGCTCATATTGTTCGGACACTAACTTTAACTCATTCTGGAATTTCTGATCGCTGCCATGGTCGATAAGAACAGATACATTCCTGCCGATAACATCTGTATCGAGCAGCCCAAAAATACCCTTAGCCGCTGCATTGTAAGATTTTATCACATTTGACTGGTCGAACGTGACGATCCCGTCGGCAGCGGAATCAACCAACGCACGGATGCGCTTTTCACTCTCGCGCAGTTCCGTTTCACTTGATTTCAATTCGAAGTGCTGCTTCTTAATCGTTTGATCCGCCCGCCGGACAACCTGATACAACACCACGTAAAGCAGGCCTAACGCCGCAATCAGAGCAAGGAACACATGAATAACATGATGCTCGATGTCATCGAAAAGTATCGTGATATCAGTGAATATCTGAAACACACCTGCGACACGTCTCTGATCGTCATAAAGGGGTAAATAGCTTGAAAGAATTTTCTGCCCCTCGGTAGAGGGATGCCATTCATCGTCACCGTTCAAGGGGACAAGTCTGGAATTTACGCGCCCCGACAGCGCCTCGATAAAATCAATATCCGCGCTGATGTTTTTGAAAATTTTTCCTGGCGTGGTAGAAAAAACAATGTCTCCTTTGAGATTGAGGATATCCACCCTCAAAACAGGAAGGTCTTTTAACTGAACAGCCAGGTTTTTGGCAATTTCCAGGGTATTTGATCTGGCTAAATCCGACCCGCTTTCCACCTCGTTGACAGAACTTAAATAGGGTCCAAACCGGCTCCAGATCGGGTTGCCGATTGAACGCGTCAGAATTTCGTTCTGACGCTCGCCCACACTGATCAGATCTTCAATGGATAAATGGCGAAAGAAAACCATAAGAAACGCCATCATAATGACGATTCCGACAGCGCTGGCGATGGAAAAATAACGAAGTAGCCTGAACACTTGCACCACTCACTCTAAAATAAGCGCACATTCCAAAATTTCCGGAACACGTTTTAAAGGGAAACAAATGCTGGTTGCCCTATATCTGCAGGTCGCAAATCACCATACAATAACAAACACTTCAGTTCAACATTGACGCAGGGCTGTTTCCAGCTGTTATCAGACCGATGCCTGGGCACCGTTTATAGTCCGAACCTGCGTGATAAACGAACCCAATATATTTAGACTCTTCGATTGGACTCTTAGCTTGGACTCTTCGATTGGACTCTTAGCTTGGACTCTTCGATTGGACTCTTAGCTTGGACTCTTCG
>JABMNT010000112.1 GCA_013203595.1 Rhodospirillales bacterium | reverse complement strand
TGTGGTCGGTCTCGGAAATTGTGCGAACCAGGCCGGATCAGCTCGGATAGGCTCTGATGTCTTCTTAGCGGTCGGGATTGGGCTGATTTTCCGGCTCTGGTGATCCTCGAGGGGGCCTTTGGGACGGAATATTGGTCCGAGTGCATTGTCATGCCGCCATCTCAAGCGTGAGCTTGTGCAGGCGCTTGCAGTTGTAGGCCAAGCTCACCAAGTCCCACTCCCCCGCCACCTTGTCGAGGCCGCGCAGGGAGAAGTGGGTGAAGCCGAGTACCGCCTTGACAATGCCGAAGACCGGCTCGACGGTCTGTTGGCGCAGCTTGTAGAGGGCGCGGCCCTCCTCGCTGGCAAGCTTTGCCGCCATGCTCCGGAGCCATTCGGCCTTGGCTTCCTTGGCCGGCATCTCGGCTTTGAGCGGCCGGAAGTCGTGGCGCCGGCGGCGGCCTTCGGCGCCGGTCGCCACCAGAACTTCAATATTGATCCCGGCCAGGCTCGCAACCTCATCGCCATTGGCGTAGCCGTTGTCCGCCAGGACCATCTCGGGCACACCCAGCTCGGCCGGGACCGCCGCGATGTCCGCCACCAACTCATTGCGGTCGGAGGCGCAGTTGCTGACCCGGGCGCCCAGGATCAGCTGAGAGCCCCCGGCATCCACCACGGCCTGAGCATTATAGGCCTGGCGGTATTCATGATGCTTGCTCTTGCGCATCAGCCGGCTATCCGGGTCGCTCAAGTTGCTTTGCTCTTCGGGGCGCGGCGTCTCGTCGGGCGGCTTCGGGTGCTTGCCTTTGGCCCGCCCCTTACGCGCCGCGCGCGCCGCCACCTTGGCCTCGTAATCAGCCCGCTCCGCCTCGGCGCGCGCCTTGGCCTGGCTCTCCAGACGCCGACGCGCCGCATCCAGCTGGTCGCGCAAAGCCTCCCGGCGCGCGACCGCCTTCGGCAGGGCCTGGGGATCCTCCTCGCCACCGCGGTCCAAGGCCTCCGCTCGCGCCATCAACTCCGAGATCTCCAGCTTCAGCTGATCGATCAACTCACCGGCGCGATCATATCTCACCGAGCGGTGCTTCGAGCCATTGGCGTCAAGCTTCGTCCCGTCAACGCTGACAACCCCGACCTTCACCAGCTTCAACTCCTTGGCCAAAAGCAGAACCTGCAAGAAACTCTCGCCAACCGCCGCGAAGTTCTCGCGCCGAAAGGTCGCAATCGTATCATGGTCGGGATGCTGGTTGGCGGCCACAAAGCGTACCCCGATATCCCGGTGCGTCGCGCGCTCGATCCGCCGGCTCGAGAAGATCCCGTTGGCATAGCAGTAGATCAACAGCGCCAGCATCATCCGAGGGTGATACTGCGCCGAGCCCGTGCCACGATGGTTTACCTTGAAGGCGCTCATCCCGACGCGCTCGACCGCCTCGATCACGAAGTGCGCCAGATCATCCTCCGGGATCCAGTCCCGAAGATCGGGCGGAAGCAGAAACGCCTGATCCCGATCACAGTCTACAAAGTTGCTCATGACCCAATTCTAAACCAAAATCACCCCAAAGTCCGACAGACTGCTAGCGTATTTTCGGCACGCGTGGAAATGGCCCTTCGGTTCCCGAGTATCGCCCGCCAAGGCGCTCCGAAATCGCGGGGGGAAGGGTGTTTTGGCTATTTTTGAAAAACAACCCCATGCAAAGTAGAATTCTGGACGGAAAAGACGGTTTTTGACCGGGAGCGGGCTGGTGCCGTCTGAACCGGAGACGCGCTACCCCGCCGCGTAAAAAGCGGCGGCTCCCAGGACAGCCGCCACAGACATGGTGGGGATCATCCCGACTTTAAAGCGCAGCATGGCAATGAGCGCCACCGCCGTCAGGGCCAACGCGACTAGATCGACCGTGTCCCACGCCGGCACATAGAGACGCAGGATTCCGAGCTGAACCTGATCCACCTTTGCGAACACCACATGGATGGCAAACCACAGGGCGAGGTTCAGGACCACGCCGACGATGGCGGCGGTAATGGTCGATAAGGCGGCGTTCAGCGATTTATTGCCACGCAACGCCTCGATATAGGGCGCCCCGAGGAAAATCCATAGGAAGCACGGCACGAACGTCACCCAGGTGGTGATTGCCGCGCCCAGGACACCGGCCAGCATGGGATCGAGCATGCCGGGATTGCGGTACGCCCCCATAAAACCAACGAATTGCACCACCATGATCAACGGACCCGGCGTAGTTTCCGCCATGCCGAGCCCATCGAGCATCTCGCCGGGCGCCAGCCAGCCATAGGTCGCGACCGCCTGCTGCGCGACATAGGCCAGCACGGCATAGGCGCCGCCGAAGGTCACCACCGCCATCTTGCTGAAAAACAGGCTTTCCTGGGTGAAGACATGCGCTGTCCCAAGCAACACCATAAGGACGGCGATCGGCGCGAACCACAGAGCGAGACAGATGATCGCAACCCGTACCGCCCGCGCCGCCGAGGGTCTTGTATGGGCGAGCTGACCCGAATCGGACGCGGCATCGAGTGCATCATCGCCGTCCGCCGCCGCCGCGCCATGACCCGATCCGCCGGCGAATATAGCGGGCCGAAGGCGCCCGCCGACATAGCCGATCAGACCGGCAAGGATTACAATGACCGGGAACGGCGCCGCGAAGAAAAAAATCGCCGCGAAGGCGATGCCGGCGATGGCGACCATGAATTTATTGGTCAGCGCCCTCCTGCCGATCCGCAGCACCGCTTCGATCACCACCGCCAGCACAGCCGCCTTGATGCCGAAGAAAACCGCCTGCACGACGGTCAGATCGTTATAGCCGGCATAGAGCACGCTGAGAGCCAAGGTGACCACGGCGCCGGGCAGGATGAAAAGCAACCCGGCGACCAGCCCGCCCGACGTCCTGTGAAGCAGCCAACCGACATAGGTCGCGAGCTGCTGGGCCTCGGGGCCCGGCAACAACATGCAGTAATTGAGCGCGTGCAGAAAACGGCTCTCGCTGATCCATCTTTTTTCCTCGACCAGAACGCGGTGCATCAGGGCGATCTGTCCCGCCGGCCCGCCAAAGCTCAACAAGCCGATTTTCAGCCAGACCCGGAAGGCCTCGCGAAAAGTCACCGGGGCGGCTTTTCCTGTTTGTGCGTCGCTATTGCTGTTTTCCATGCAGGCCCCGCATCACCGTCATCGCACCCTATTCGCCCCAAACATTACTGTCATCCCTGCCCCGACCCATGGGGTCTCGCCGATTTATGGCCGGCTCGCGCTACGTTTGGCCGGGATGACAATTGAGTTAGACGGTGAGGGCCAATGCGAACCCATAGACCCCTATGCAGAATTTACAATTCCACAACAAAAATGCTTACAATTATATTGTTGTGTACCCAATTATTTGGTATCAAATCAATATCTGGTCAGAGGCTGGCAGCCCATGAAATCATATGTTTCTCTCACCCTGAACGGCCGCACCCGTGAAGATTCGGTACCCGACAATCTGCTGCTGGTCGATTATCTGCGGGAAGTCGTCAAATTGACCGGCACCAAGATCGGCTGCGACGGCGGCGAATGCGGCTGTTGCACGGTCCTGGTCGA
>JABMNT010000111.1 GCA_013203595.1 Rhodospirillales bacterium | reverse complement strand
TCTGTTTTCCATCGGTTTTTTGGTCGCCCTGATCATGTTTCTGTCGAGCGGGCGCAAGGTCAAGCTGCCGATGCTCGGATTTGCCAGCAGCTTCGCCGAACTGAAGCCCCTGATTGCCCTGGCCTTTTGTTTCAGCTGGGCGGCGCTGTCCGGTCTGCTCGGCCTGTCGGCGGCCTATGGCGCCTTTATCGCCGGGCTGATCATCGGCAATTCCAACGAACGCACCGCTATGATCGAGGTCACTCATCCCATTCAAAGTATCCTGATGATGGTGTTTTTCCTGTCCATCGGACTGCTTATCGATTTGGATTACATCTGGGAAAACCTGGCCATTGTGGCGACCCTGTTTTTCGTCGTCGCCATCTTCAAGACCGTCCTCAACGTGGCCCTGCTGGGGCTGTTGGGCCAGCCCTGGCAGCACGCCTTTATTGCCGGATTGCTGACTTCGCAAATCGGCGAGTTTTCCTTTTTGCTTTCCGTGGTCGGCGTCAATGCGGGCGTGATCAGCAGTGACGAGAGCCGGCTGGTGATTTCGGTGACCGTCATGAGCCTGGCGCTGAGCCCGATCTGGGTGTTCACCGCCCGCCGTCTGCGCCTGTTGGCGCAATACGGGGTCACCGAGGCGGGCGAACTGATGCGCATGGTTTATGGCCCGGAGGCGGAGATGGTTGCGCTCACCTTCGACGGGGCGATGAGCGAGACCCAGCGTTCGCGGCGCCGGGTTGCCTTGTTTTTGCGTCGCCATCGCCTGAAAAGAAAACGGGCAAAGGACCAGCGCGAGACGTTGTTGAAAGCCGAAGACGCCCATTCCGGACCGGCCGACAGCCCGATTACGGCTGCCGACGCCAAGCCGGCGGCATTGAAGCCGACAACCCCAAAGCCGGATGCGGCAAAGGAAGAAAAACCGAAAAAACCGGATACGAAGTAGAACCGTGCCTGATTCCCAGTTTGAACAAAGCGCCCGAGATGCAGGTTATGAGCGCATTTGCGGCATCGACGAAGCCGGTCGCGGACCCTGGGCCGGGCCGGTTATTGCGGCGGCAGCGGTTATTGATTTCAAACGGGTTTCGCCACACTTGCTGAGCCAGCTTGATGATTCGAAAAAACTGACTGGGGACAGACGGCTGGCCGCCTTTCAGGCCCTCTCCGATCAGATTCAGTTCGGGCTCGGTACCGCCAGCGTCGCCGAAATTGATGAAATCAATATCCTGCAGGCCACCTTCCTGGCCATGCGCCGAGCCGTCGCGGCCTTGCCCGTCGGCGTCGACATGGCGTTGATCGATGGCAACAAATGCCCGGGTCTGGACTGTGCGGAGCGCGCCATCGTCAGGGGCGACGGCCTGAGCTATTCCATCGCCGCGGCCAGCATTATTGCCAAGGTCAGCCGCGACCGGGTGATGGCTGATCTGGCAAGGCGTTATCCCGGCTACGGCTGGGAGCGCAATGCCGGATATGGAACGCCGGAACACCAGCGTGCGCTGGGGCGGCTCGGGGTGACACCGGCACACAGAAAAACTTACGCCCCCATTCGCAAGATATTGGGTCAAATGACCTCCTGAGCTTCTATATGTAGGTCCAGAAACCTTTGCTAAGTCATTGATTCTATTTACCTCTTGACCCCGACTCCGGGGTCGCTCATTCTGCCTCGCATGGGCAGAGAAAATTCAAAAAATCAGGGGAGAGGCGCAGAAGTGGTGCCTGATCCTATCGCAAAGTACCGCAACAAAATCCTTCAGGGCGCCTGTGTCGACGTCCTGAATTCGCTTCCGGAAGAGAGCGTGGACATGATTTTTGCGGACCCGCCGTATAACCTGCAGTTAGGTGGTGAACTGTTGCGTCCCAACAATACGGTGGTCGACGGTGTCGACAATGAATGGGACCGCTTCGACGGCTTCAAGGCCTACGATGCCTTCAGCCTTGACTGGCTGACGGCGGCGCGCCGGGTTCTCAAGCCCAATGGCACGCTGTGGGTGATCGGCAGTTACCACAATATTTACCGGGTCGGCACCACGCTTCAGGACATCGGCTACTGGATGCTGAACGACGTGGTCTGGCGCAAGACCAATCCCATGCCCAATTTCCGCGGCCGCCGGTTCACCAACGCCCACGAAACCATGCTCTGGGTGGCCAAGGACAAGGACAGCAAGTACCGCTTCAATTACGAATCCATGAAGGCCATGAATGACGACCTGCAGATGCGCTCCGACTGGATGCTGCCGCTGTGCACCGGCAATGAACGGCTCAAGGAAAACGGTAAGAAAGCCCATCCCACACAAAAGCCGGAAGCGCTTTTACACCGGGTGATCATGGCCTCGACGGATGTCGGTGACGTGGTTCTGGATCCGTTTTTCGGCACCGGAACGACGGGCGCCATGGCGAAAAAACTGGGCCGCAGTTTTATTGGCATCGAGCGCGACGGCGACTACGTCAAACTGGCGCGCGAGCGCATTTCAAAGGTAAAGCAAATGGCCGAAGACGAATTTTTAAACACCCCCTCGAAACGGTCCGAGCCGAGAATTCCCTTTGGCTGGCTGGTTGAAAAGGGGCTTGTCAGTCCCGGTCAGACACTGACCGATATGCGCCGCCGCCATACCGCCAGAGTGCGCGCCGACGGGACCCTGATTTCTGCCGATTTCAAGGGATCCATCCACCAGGTGGGGGCGCAGGTTCAGAAGGCGCCGGCCTGCAATGGCTGGCAATTCTGGTGTGTGGAGCAACGGGGAAAGTTAATTCCGCTGGATATCTACCGCCAGAAGTTACGCACGGAATTGCACTAGAATTTAGATAGCGACCAGGTTTCCTGGGGAGGATACTGGAAATTGCCGGTCGCGGGGCAGGGCTTCGGCCCTGCCTTTTTAGTTCTGGTCCTGTTCTGTCGCCGCCATGCAGTCGCGCCAGATGTAATAGGCCTGGCCCCGTTGCTGTTCTTCCTCATTCCAGGCCAGCTCCCGCATGTGTTCGAGAACCTGGCGCTGGGCCAGGGTTTCGGTATCTGCCAGCAGCCCGTCGATTTCACTTAAGGTGGCGATACGGATGGCTTCAATATCGCTGAGCAATGCGCCCAGATCAACATCACATTGCGCCGTTGTGATTGTCGCCCCGGCGGAGGCAACGCCTGAAATCGTCAACCACAGGGCAACGGCAACGGCAACGGGCGGGCGGGGGCGCTGGATCAAGGCAAACACCCGCCTGGCAGGGATGGTTGTTATCGGGTCGGGACCGGTTCGTCACCGGAGTAGTCATAAAATCCACGCCCGGATTTACGACCCAGCCAGCCGGCTTCGACATATTTAACCAGCAACGGACAGGGCCGGTATTTGGTATCGGCCAGCCCTTCATGCAGGACATGCATAACCGCCAGGCAGGTATCCAGACCGATGAAGTCGGCCAGTTCCAGCGGCCCCATGGGATGGTGGGTGCCCAGTTTCATGGCGGTGTCGATGGAGACCACGGAGCCGACACCTTCATACAGGGTGTAAATCGCCTCATTGATCATCGGCAGCAGGATGCGGTTGACGATAAAGGCCGGAAAATCTTCGGCGTTGACCGGTGTTTTACCGAGCTTGACGGCCAGTTCGCGGATGATCGCGTAGGTGTCTTCATCGGTGGCGATGCCGCGAATGATTTCGACAAGTTCCATGCGCGGAACCGGGTTCATGAAGTGCATGCCGACAAACTTGCCCGGACGGTCCGTATGGGCACCCAGCCGGGTGATCGATATGGACGAGGTGTTGGACGCAATCAGGGCGTCAGCGGGCAGCACGGCAACCAGTTCGGTAAGGATCGCCTTTTTGATGGTTTCGTCTTCGGTCGCCGCTTCGATGACCAGTTGGCAGTCTTTGAAATCCTTGTAGTTGGTTCCCGCCGTGATGCGGGCCAGCGCCTTGGCCTTGGCCGCTGCGTCAAACTGGCCGCGGGAGACTTCGCGCTCCATGTTGTGGTCAATTTTGACCAGGCCATCCTTTGCCGCATCCGCATTGGAATCGAGCATGAAAACGTCGTAACCGGCCTTGGCGCAGACGTGGGCGATGCCGTTACCCATTTGTCCGGAGCCGACGACACCAATTTTTTTGATCTCAAATGACATTTACTATCCTTCGCAGGGTTGCCTGCTCTTTCCGTCCAATGAATTTATTTATCAAGTTCCGCAGACAGGGCCGGGATCGCGTCAAACAAATCGGCAACCAGCCCGTAGTCCGCGACCTGAAAAATCGGCGCCTCCTCGTCCTTGTTGATGGCGACAATGACCTTCGAATCTTTCATGCCGGCCAGGTGCTGGATAGCGCCGGATATGCCGACGGCGATATAAAGCTCCGGGGCGACAACTTTGCCGGTCTGCCCGACCTGATAGTCGTTGGGGACATAGCCTGCGTCGACTGCGGCGCGGCTGGCCCCGAGGCCGGCACCGAGCGCGTCGGCGAGCGGCTCCATC
>JABMNT010000110.1 GCA_013203595.1 Rhodospirillales bacterium | reverse complement strand
TCGACACGCTTGCCTTTCGGGTTGGTGGCAAAGGGAATACGGCAGCTGGCAGACCGGTTGCGGGCCGAATAGGCCAGCAGAACCGGTGCTTCAAAGCCGGGGATCAGCCGCTTGTAGCTGTTTGTCGTCGGGTTTGAAAAGGCGTTGATGGCTTTTGCATGTTTGATGATACCACCGATGTAATGCATGCACGTATCAGAGAGATCCGCATAGCCGGTACCGGCAAAGGTAGAATTGCCGTCTTTCCAGATCGACTGATGGCAATGCATGCCCGAGCCGTTGTCGCCAGCCACGGGTTTCGGCATGAAGGTTGCCGTTTTGCCATAGGTATGGGCGACCATCTGCGTCACATACTTATAGATCTGCACATTATCGGCTGAGCGGACCAGGGTCGCAAAGGTGAGGCCCAGTTCATGTTGGGACGGGGCGACTTCATGGTGATGCTTGTCCATGTTGAGGCCCATTTCCTTCATGACGGTAACCATTTCGGCGCGCAGGTCATGGGCGGAATCGACGGGAGGAACAGGAAAATAACCGCCTTTGACACCGGGCCGGTGGCCCATGTTGCTTTCTTCCATTATCTTGCCGCTGGTATAGGGACCTTCATCGGAATCAAATTCGAAGAAGGTCGAGTTCGGCTCGTTCCGGAAGCGCACGTCGTCAAACACAAAAAATTCAGGTTCCGGACCAAAATAGATGGTGTCGCCAATGCCGGTCGAATTCAGGTAAGCCTCGGCGCGCTTTGCAATCGAGCGCGGGTCACGGCCATAGCCCTGCATGGTGGATGGCTCGATGATGTCGCAGAACATGATAATCATGGGCTGCGCGGAGAACGGGTCCAGGCAGGCTGTGGTTGGATCGGGAATCAAAATCATGTCCGATTCGTTGATCGCTTTCCATCCGCTGATGGAGGATCCGTCAAACATGATGCCGTCGACATAGGCGTCTTCGTCAACAAAATTGGCACACATGGTTAAATGATGCCATTTGCCGCGCGGGTCGGTGAAACGGAGATCGACATACTCGATTCCTTCGTCCTTTCCAAATTTGATCACGTCAGCAGGCGTTTTACAGTTGATTGACATTGGTTCTCTTCCTTCAGTTGGTTTAATGGGAGTTATTTGAATAGGTTTTGCTAGATGGCATCGCTGCCGCGCTCGCCGGTGCGCACACGAATCGCTTCTTCCACAGGTGTAATGAATATTTTTCCGTCGCCGATACGACCCGTATGCGCCGCCTGCAGGATCGCTTCCACGGCCCGTTCCGTCATATCGTCATCGACGACCAGTTCGATTTTAACTTTTGGCAGAAAATCAACAACGTACTCGGCGCCCCGGTAAAGCTCGGTATGGCCTTTCTGACGGCCAAAACCTTTGGCTTCGAGGACGGTGATTCCCTGCAGGCCGACTTCCTGCAACGCCTCTTTCACTTCATCCAGTTTAAACGGTTTAATAATGGCCTCGATTTTTTTCATGCGCGTAGTATTTCCTTGTCTGGTTTGCCGCGCAATATAATCATTCAGCGGCATTATAGGGACAGCATTTCCTTTGGTCTAATACATGGATCGTGCCAGTTTTCAGAAAATTGAAATAAACTTTGTAAAACAATATCTTATGTATATTTTATCAGGCAATAAAGCAACTCATACATATGTAAAACTGCCTTCTTATTAGGCATATGCCTGTTTTTGTACCATTCAATTTTTGCTATTAATTCATGCCTGCAGACAGGCCTTTACGCGTCGAATGGCCTCGATGATATTTTCCGTCGAATTGGCATAGGAAAACCGCAGATAGCCTTCACCGCGTGCCCCGAAGCTGGTCCCCGACAGGATGGCGACACCGGCCTCATTGAGCAGCTTGTTCTGCAACTCAAGGGAGGACAACCCGGTGCCGGTAATATTCGGGAATGCATAAAAGGCGCCGCCGGGTTCCGGGCATTTAAATCCGGGCACCGCATTGAGTTCATCAACAATCACCCGCCGGCGCTGATCAAAGGCCCTGACCATATCATCGACCGCGTCCTGTGGTCCTTCCAGCGCCGCAATACCGGCATATTGGGCGGCGGCATTGACGCAGGAATGGACGTTGATGGCGAGCCGGGTTGCCTGCTCGATAAGGCTGTCCGGCCAGACCCCGTAGCCCATGCGCCAGCCGGTCATGGCATAGGTTTTCGACCAGCCATCAAGCAGGATCAGGCGGTCGCGCAAATGATCGTATTCCAGCAGACTGACATGTTCGCGCCCGTCATAGAGCATGCGCCCGTAAATTTCGTCTGACAGAATGGCAACGTGGGGGTGCGCAGCCAGACCGTTGGCCAGTTTATCCATCTCGGCCCGGGGAACCGCACCGCCGGTCGGGTTGGACGGGGTGTTCAGGATCAGCAGCCGGGTTTTCGCGGTGATCAGCGATAACACCTCGTCGGCATCGAAGGCATAGCCGGTTTCTTCATGCAGGGGCATGGCAACCGGTTTCGCGCCGGAGAATTTTATGACACTTTCGTAGATGGGAAAGCCCGGATTGGGATAGATGATTTCGGCACCCGCTTCGCCAAACATCATGATCGCGAAAAACATAGTGACCTTGCCGCCCGGCACGATCATCACGTTAGCCGGATCAACCGTCGCCTTGCGGTATTTGGCAATATCGGCGACGACCGCTTCGCGCACCTGAACAATGCCATTGGCCGGGGTATAGCCATGATGGCCGTCGCGCAGCGCCTTGACTGCCGCTTCAACGATATGATCCGGGGTCTTGAAGTCCGGCTGACCGATGCCCAGATTGATGATGTCTTTTCCCTGGGCCGCCAGCGCATTGGCGCGGGCCAGAACTTCGAATGCGGACTCGGTGCCCAGGCGAGATAAAGCGGTAGCCGTTTGCATAGTATCAATTCCCAAATTTGCGTCGTAACCGGACTTTTAATACGAACTCCCGGCCCGGAAAGGAAGCGGTTATTGCACAACGGGCGATTGCGGCCTGCCTATTGCGCGCGAAACACCACCACCGCGTCATAATGGATCAGCGTCTGGTCGCTCAGCACCGGGAAGGCGGCATGGATCCAGGGCGCCAGATCGCGCGGCCGGGTGATGGTGAAATGTCCCCTGTGCAGGCCAATTTCATCGAGGAAATAGATAAAGGCCTCCAGGGAGCCGTCCTGATGTTCGCCGATGACACGCAGGCTGCTCCGTTGATCGGGGGAAAACGGAATTGCCGATTTACCCAGCAGGTCATACAGCCAGCCCTCGAAATTACCGCAATGCAGAGCACCGAAAAGCACCAGGTTGGTGCGCCCGGCGACGGCGCTGTTTTGCAGGTTTGTTAAAATCGCCTGTTCGCGGGCCATCCCTTTCTGGGCTTGGCGCTGGTCAATGGCGGCAATCATGGTGGATGGCGACTGGGCCTTGAGAACTGCTGAAATATCTGCACCCAGAAGCGGTACATAGGGGCGCCGGTCGCGCTTGATGCGGGCCAGTTCGTCCGGTGTGCTTTCAATCATCAGGACATCCGGCTGCAGGCCTGAAAACAACGATCTGGCCAGAAACCGGCGGGTCTGATCATCGTGATTTTCGCCCAAGCAAATGAGCCCCGGCGGGGACGCTGCAAAGGCTGCCAGCCAGGGCTGGAAGTCGACCAGGCTCAGGTTCAGGGATTGGCGGATTTCCCCTTGCCGGGAGGCGGGCAGGGCGGCGAAATTGCGCAACGCGTCCTGCGCCACCCGGTGGTAGTTCGGATATTGGATACGGACGCGGGACGACGGCGGCACCGTTACCACATGAAAATAATCCAGATAGATTTGATAGGCGCCAAATCCGGCAAGAAAGGTCAGGGGAAAGGCCAGAATGACAAGCAGCAGTCTGAAGTGGTGGGGCAGCATGGCGGGCGCTTCCTCAGGATGGCCAGGCAGCCATCGCCATTTCGATCATTTTCTGCATGGCTTGCCGGTCATTGTTGGTTCTGCCCATGACTGCCAGTGCGGCTGTCTGTGCCGAATAGAACTCCGCCAAAGCCGCAGCATCCGCATCGGCGGGAATTTCATTGCGCGCCCTGGCACCGTCGAAACCGGTCTTCAGAGCGGCTACCCGCCTGGCATTCAGGGCCATTGATGCCTCCCTGAGCGGGCTCAGTTCGCCCCGGCATTCCATCACGCTGTTGACCAGAAAGCAGGCCTGGGGCGTTGCCTCGTCGGCCATCCCTGCGGCAATGGTTTCCAGATAGGCTTTGATGCGGGGCTTGAGCGGCGCGGTGTCGCTTTCCAGGGCGGCGAGAACCGGCTCCGCCTTGGCGGTATGATAATGGGTCAGGGCTTTGGTATAGAGCGAACCCTTGTCGCCGAAGGCCGCGTACAGGCCGGGTTTGGCCATACCGGTGGCGTTGACCAGGTCGTTCAAGGTGGTTGCTTCAAAACCCTTCTCCCAGAACAGGGTGACTGCCGCCTCCAGCGCCTGTTCCGGTTTGATCTTGCGCGGTCGTCCACGTCCCATGGGCCAAGTATTCCTTTTTAATTACCATTCGGTATTTAATTCACTTGACAGGCCCGCACAAGAAGCGATTAAGATACCGAACGGTTGCAAAGTGCAGGCAAACTGGTTTCCCATCATGCAGCATTTAAAAATCTGAAAGAAAGAGATGATTCCATGCGTTCTATAAGACCCGATTTAATAGCGAAAAAACTTATGCTGGCGGGTTGTGCCAGCTTCCTGCTGGGATTTTCGGGCAGTGCCCAGGCCCAGAGCCAGGATTATTCGAAAGTTGAAATTTCCAGCCAGGACCTGGGCGGCGGCGTGCATGCGCTGTTTGGTGCGGGCGGCAATATGGGGGTTTCTGCCGGGCCGGACGGGGTATTTCTGGTCGATGACCAGTTCGCCCCGCTGACCGACAAGATCAATGCGGCGATCGCCAAAATCAGCGACCAGCCGGTCCGCTTCCTGATCAACACCCATTGGCATTTCGATCATACCGGCGGCAATGAAAATTTTGGCAAACAGGGGGCCATCATCGTTGCCCATGACAATGTCCGCAAGTTGATGAGCGAAGCCCAGCTGATCAGCTTCTTTAAAATGGATGTTCCGGCAGCGGCCAAAGACGCCTTGCCGGTGATTACCTTCAGTGACACCACCACCTTCCATTTGAACGGCGACACTGTGGTTGTCAGCCATTTGCCGCCGGGCCATACAAATGGTGATTCCATTGTGCATTTTCAAAAGGCCAATGTCCTGCACACGGGGGATCTGTTTTTCAATGGCATCTATCCGTTTATTGACGTCGACCACGGCGGCAGCATCGACGGCCTGATTGCCGATGCTGACGTGATTTTGCAGCGCATCAATGCCCAGACACGGATTATTCCCGGCCATGGCCCGCTCGCCGACCGGGCGGCGCTGGTCGCCTATCGCGACATGCTGACGGTGGCCCGTGATCAGGTGATGGCCCAGATCAGTGAGGGTAAAACCAGAGAGCAGGTGGTTGCCGGCAAGCCGACCGCGTCGTTGGACGGGCAATGGGGCAACGGCTTTCTCAATGGCGATGCCTTCGCCGGGCTGGTCTTTGACAGTTTAAAATAGCCACCTGTTAAAATAGCCACCTGGGTTAACCATAAAAAAGGGCGGCCCCGTCAGAGGAGCCGCCCTTTGTTTTACCTGAAAACGTACCAGCGCTAGGCGTCGTTTTTATGGCCGGCCATACCGCCGGAAATTTCCTCTGTCTGCACGTTATCAATATCATCGGGCAGCAGGAGGTTGAGGATGATCGCCAGGAAAGCCGCCGGCAGCAGACCCGATGTGAGCAGTACCCTCGGCGTCTGCGGCAGATGCTGCAGGGCTTCCGGGACCAGTTGCAGGCCAAGGCCGACCGACAGGGAGACCGCAAAAATGACCATGTTGCGGCGGTTCCAGTTGACGTCGGACAGCATCGATACGCCGGCCGCGCAGACCATGCCGAACATGACAATGACACCGCCGCCGAGCACCACGATCGGCACCGTTGAAATGATCGCCCCGACTTTCGGGATCAGACCGCAGAAGATCAGGAAGATCGCCCCATAGGTGACCACGCGCCGGCTCATCACCCCGGTCATGGCGATCAGGCCGACGTTCTGGCTGAATGAGGTGTTGGGCAGTCCGCCGAACAGGCCGGCGACCGCACTGCCCAGACCGTCGGCATAGGTCGCGCCCGAGATCTCTTTGCTGGTGGCTTCGCGCTGGGCGCCGCCCTTGGTGATACCGGAAACGTCACCGACCGTCTCGACCGCCGAGACGAAGGCCATCAGGCAGAAGCCGATAATCGCGGCGATGCTGAATTCAAAGCCGAAATGCAGGGGATCGGGGACCGTGAACAGGGCCGCCCGGCCGACATTGACGAAGCTGACCATGCCCATCATGTAGGCAACCGCATAACCGACCAGGATGCCGATCAGAACCGCGGCGATGGACAGCATGCCACGGGTGAAGAACTTCAGACCCAGGGTGACGATAACCACCACCAGCGCGACCGACCAGTTCTGCAGGCTGCCGAACTCCGGCTTGCCCATGGCCGGTACACCGCCTGCCGCATACTGGATGCCGACCTTGACCAGGGCCAGGCCGATCATCAGCACCACCAGGCCAGTGACCAGGGGCGGCAGGGCGAAGCGAATTTTGCCGATCACCGTGCCCAGCAGGGCATGGAAGATCCCGCCGACCAGCACCCCGCAAAACAGCACCGCCATGGCATCAACGCCTTTGCCGGCAACCAAAGGGATCATGATCGGCAGAAACGCAAAGCTGGTGCCCTGGACAATCGGCAGGCGGGCGCCGACCGGGCCAAAACCGATGGTCTGGAACAAGGTGGCGACGCCGGCGAAAAACATCGACATCTGGATCATATAGATCATCTGCGGGAAATCCGGCGAGTTGGATCCGAAGCCGAACCCGGCAGCTCCACAGACTATAATGGCCGGCGTAACGTTCGATACAAACATCGCCAGCACGTGCTGGATGCCCAAAGGAATGGCCTGGGTGAGTGCAGGTACATAATCCGGGTCGCGGAGTTGCTCCGGAGTCCCGATCGCGCTGTCTAATGCCACAATATTTCCCCTCATAAAGTTGTTAATCAGAAATGTAATTTACCCCAATAAACGCACGGCTGGATTGTCCCATACCTTTTTAAGAGCCCGGTATATAGAAAAAGGAAAAACAGTTGCAAATAAAATACGATAATCGGCCTGGAGTCAGGAAAACCCGTAAGAATCGGCGGCATTGGCGCTGACGGCCAAGTTGAGAAACCGGGGGCAGGCGAGCCTTACTGCGCTTATCCGTGCCGGTGCCACGGCAAAACCGGGCCTGAGCCGGGCCGGATCGGGGCCCCGGCCGGGGCGATTCTTGGAAATGCCGCTGCCCCGGTCAGCGAGTGGAGCGGCTGAAACACCGGCTGCCAACCACAGCCATGGCAGCGTCAACCGGTTCCCGGAAACCCTGCAACATCCGGCCAAAGGCGCTAAGCTATTGCCCCCGAAGCGACGACAGGTTAGGAAATTACCAGCGATGATTCCCAACCGGATAAAAGACGCGCCATGAAACCCGCCAGCACCATTTTCTCAAACGCCCAGGTCACCGTCTTTGAAACCATGTCGCGGCTGGCCATGGAAACCGGGGCGATAAATCTGGGCCAGGGCTTTCCCGATGACCTGGGTCCGGAAAACCTGCGCGAGCGGGCGGCGCAGGCGGTTGTCGAAGGCCCCAGCCAGTATCCGCCGATGATGGGCCTGCCCGAACTGCGCCAGGCGGTGGCGGCGCACAACAAGCGCTTTTATGATCTGGACATCGACTGGCAGACTGAAGTCATGATCACATCCGGGGCGACGGAAGCCCTGACCGACTGTCTGCTGGCCCTGATCAACCCCGGCGACGAGGTGGTGCTGATCGAGCCGCTCTATGACTGTTATCTGCCGATGGTCAGGCGCGCCGGCGGAATCCCCAAACTGGTGCGCATCGCGCCACCGGGCTGGGATCTGGATATCCAGGCGCTGACCGATGCCTTCAGCGACCGGACCAAGCTGATCCTGTTCAATTCGCCGCACAACCCGGCGGCCAAAGTGTTCAGCGATGATGAATTGCAGGCCATTGCCGATCTGGTTATCCGCCACGACGCCTATGCCGTCTGCGATGAGGTCTACGAGCATATCACTTTCGATGGCAAAACCCATAAACCGCTGATGACTTATCCCGGTATGAAAGAGCGCACGGTGCGCATCGGCTCGGCCGGTAAAACCTTTTCCATGACCGCCTGGAAGGTTGGCTATCTGACCGCACCGGCGCATCTGCTGGCGCCGATCAGCAAGGCGCACCAGTATGTGACTTTCACCACCCCGCGCAATCTGCAGTCCGCCGTCACCCTGGGGCTGAGCCAGAACGACGCCTATTTCACCGGACTGGCGGCTGACCTGCAGGTGAAAAGGGACCTCATTGCCGCCGGCCTGGAAGACGCCGGTTTTGCCGTGATGCCTACCGAAGGCACCTATTTCATGAGCGTCGATATCCGATCCGTTGGCTTCGACGGCGATGATGTCGCCTTTTGCGAGATGATCGCACGTCAGGCCGGTGTTGCGGGAATCCCGTTGAGCGCGTTTTATCAGGAGGCCGACGTCAATCACTTCGTACGCTTCTGCTTCTCCAAACAGCAGGCGGTTCTCGAGGCCGCCACCGGTAAACTGAAAGCCTTCTTTGCAGGCGTCTAATTATTTATCCCAGAAAGGTCGAAATGAAATGAACGGTGCAGATAGCCTGGTGCAAACCCTGTTAAACGGCGGGGTCGATGTGTGTTTCACCAATCCGGGCACATCGGAGATGCATTTCGTCGCCGCCCTTGACCGCCATCATGACATGCGCTGTGTGCTAGGCCTGCAGGAAAACGTGGTCACCGGCGCCGCCGACGGCTATGCCCGCATGCTGGATAAGCCGGCCTCGACCCTGCTGCATACCGGGCCGGGCCTGGCCAACGGCTTTGCCAACCTGCACAATGCCAAGCGCGCGTTCCAGCCGATCGTCAACATTGTCGGCGATCATGCCACCTACCATGTCCAGTATGACTCGCCGCTGACGTCGGATATCGAAGGCATAGCAGCCCCGGTTTCCGGCTGGGTGCGGACCTCGCGCACGTCCGGCGAGGTCGCCGGCGACGCCGCCGAAGCGATCCAGTTCGCCAATACCGCGCCGGGCAACATCTCGACCCTGATCCTGCCGGCCAATGCGGCCTGGGGCGAGGCCACGGCTGCGGTGGTTCCGGCCCCGCCACCGGCGCCGAAGGTGCCCGATGCAGCGCATATCTGGGCCATTGCCAAAATCATCCGCTCCGGCGAGCCGGTACTGGTGCTCGCCGCCAACCGGGCCTTGCGGGTCGACGGGCTGGAGCTGCTGAGCCGGGCGACGAACTTTGACGGGGTTGATCTGCTGGCGCAGATGTCAAACGCCCGGGTTGAGCGCGGGGCCGGGCGGGTCGCTATCGACCGGGTCCGTTATCCGGTCGACCAGGCGGTTGAACAGCTGGCCCCCTACCGCCATCTGATTCTGGTGGCGGCCAAGGAGCCGGTGGCGTTTTTCGCCTATCCCGACAAGCCGAGCCGGCTGATGCCCGACGGTTGTCAGATCCATACCCTGGTCGAGCGCGAGGAAGATGTGATGGCTGCCCTTGACGGCCTGGTCGCCGAGCTGGGCGTTGCCAACAGCCCCGTCCGCCTGCCGGCACCGGTGCTGCCGCCGCTGCCGAGCCATGGCATGGACCAGGATATCATCGCCGCCGTGCTCGCCCATATGATCCCGGACAATGCCATCATCAGCGACGAATCGATCACCACCGGCCGGCGGTTTTTCTCCGACACCTTCACCTCGCGCCCGCACAGCTGGCTGCAGATCACCGGCGGGGCCATCGGTGCCGGGCTGCCCATGGCCACCGGTGCCGCCATCGCCTGTCCCGACCGCCCGGTCATCGCCCTGCAGGCCGACGGCTCGGCCATGTATACCCTGCAGGCCCTGTGGACCCAGGCCCGCGAAGGCAGCAATACCACGACCCTTATTTTCTCCAACCGGTCTTACAAAATCCTGCTCGGCGAAATGGCCAATGTGGGGGTCCGGAACCCGGGCCCGAAGGCCATGGACATGCTTGAGCTCGACCGCCCGCCGCTCGACTGGGTGGCGCTGGCAAAGGGCATGGGTGTCGATGCAGGCGTCGCCACCGACGCCCATGAGCTGGTCAGACAAATGGAACGCGGCCTGGCCTGCGAAGGCCCTTACCTGATCGAGGTCGTGCTCTAGGGGGATGCGAGACGAAAGCCGGGTGCGGGCAGGGGTCCGAAACCGGAAAATTGCGCAAATAGGTCTTGAAACGGCCCTGCGAGACGCCTAAGAAGTGCCTGCGATGAGATACGTGAGTATCCTTTCGCCAGAATGTGGTGGCTGTAGCTCAGTTGGTTAGAGCATCGGCTTG
>JABMNT010000109.1 GCA_013203595.1 Rhodospirillales bacterium | reverse complement strand
GAAAAATACCGCGCAGAATAAATCCGATGCAACGCTGCGGATGCGCCTCGCCGTAGGCCAGCGCCAGCGTTGAGCCCCATGAACCGCCGAATACCAGCCAGCGCTCGATGCCGAGATGAAGGCGCAACCGTTCGATATCGTCAATCAACAGCAGTGTGGTGTTGTCGCGCAACTCGCCGAGCGGAGTGGAACGTCCTGCGCCGCGCTGGTCATACACCACGATGTTGTAGTGCGCCGGATCAAAAAAGCGGCGATGACCGGGTGCGCTGCCGGCGCCAGGCCCGCCATGTAAAAAGACCACCGGAACGCCGTCCGGATTACCCGATTGCTCCCAATACATCGTATGCACAGCGTTCAGAGACAGCATGCCGGTGCGGTACGGTTCTATGGGGGGATAGAGCTCCTGACGGAACCCGTGTTTTTTTTCCATGCGATGACTCAAGCTGCGCAGAGACCTGAACATAACACAAAGGACTCTTGCCGCGGCACGCCGGCCGCGCCATCAGGCCTGTCTGCGGGGGGTGCGTTATAATGTCAACCCGACTGGATCAGGTATTTGCATGGACGATTCCCTGCGCAATAGCGCGCTCGACTATCACCGCTTCCCGACACCCGGCAAAATTTCGGTCACGCCGACCAAAGCATTGCTGAACCAGCGCGACCTCGCACTGGCATATACGCCGGGGGTTGCAGCGGCTTGCGAGGCGATCGTTGCCGACCCGGCAGAGGCACGCAATCTGACCTCGCGCGGCAACCTCGTGGCGGTGATCACCAACGGCACGGCGGTATTGGGGCTCGGCGCCATCGGTCCGCTCGCAGCCAAGCCAGTGATGGAAGGCAAGGCCGTGCTGTTCAAGAAATTCGCCGGTATCGATGTGTTCGACATCGAAATCAACGAGCGCGACCCCGACAAACTGGTCGACATCATCGCCAGTCTGGAGCCTACCTTCGGTGGCATCAATCTGGAAGATATCAAAGCCCCGGAGTGCTTTATCATCGAACAGCGCCTGCGCGAACTGCTCGATGTGCCGGTCTTCCACGATGACCAGCACGGCACCGCCATCATTACCGCCGCCGGCCTGATCAATGCCCTGCATATAACCGGGCGCGCCATCCATACCACAAAACTGGTGGTCAATGGCGCAGGCGCGGCATCGATTGCCTGTATCGAGTTGTTCAAAAGCATGGGGATGCCGGGCAAAAACATCACCATGTGTGATTCGAAAGGTGTCGTCTACGAAGGTCGCCCGGACGGCATGAACCAGTGGAAGTCGGCGCATGCGGCGAAAACCACGGACCGCACTCTGGCCGAGGCGATCCGGGGTGCCGACTGTTTTGTCGGTTTGTCGGTGGCCGGTGCGGTGACTGCGGATATGGTTAAATCCATGGCCGATAACCCGATCATTTTCGCCATGGCCAATCCGGACCCGGAAATTACGCCGGAAGAGGTGGCCGCTGTCCGTTCCGACGCCCTGGTCGCCACCGGCCGCTCGGACTATCCCAACCAGGTCAACAATGTGCTTGGATTTCCCTATATTTTCAGAGGCGCGCTGGACGTGCGGGCCAGCACCATTAACGACGAAATGAAAATCGCCGCCGCCCGGGCGCTGGCCGATCTGGCCCGCCAGGACGTGCCCGACGAGGTGGATGCGGCCTATGCCGGTCGTCATCTGCGTTTCGGCCCCGATTATCTGATCCCGGCACCCTTTGATCCGCGCCTGATCACAGCCATCCCCATGGCCGTTGCGGAAGCGGCCATGGAATCCGGCGTGGCACGCCGGCCGATCATCGATATGGCTCAGTACCAGGCTGAACTGGCAGCCCGCCTGAGTCCGATTTCCGCCGGTCTGCAGACGATTTTCGATTCCGTTCGGGGTAAACCGAAACGGGTGGTTTTTGCCGAAGGGGAAGAGGAAAAAAGCATTCGCGCCGCCTATTCGTTCCTGAACAGCGGCTATGGCACGCCGGTTCTTATCGGTCGTGCCGCGCGTATCGCTGAAACCATGCAGGAACTGGGATTGCCGCACAGTGAAGGAATCGAGATCAACAATGCGAAAGTCAATCCTGCCACCGATGCTTATATCGATTTTCTGTACGACCGCCTGCAGCGCAAAGGCTACCTGCACAGGGATTGCCAGCGGATGATAAAACGCGATCGTAACGTTTTTGCCGCCTGTATGGTGGCGCAGGGCGACGCCGATGCCCTGGTGACCGGTCTGACCCGCAATTACCACGTCGCCCTTGACCAGATTTTACGGGTTATCGATCCGGTCAAATCTACCCCGGTCTTCGGTCTGTCCCTGCTGATGGTCCAGGACCGCACCCTGTTTGTCGCCGATACCGCCGTGCACGAGGCTCTGGAGCCGGAACAAATGGCCGACATCGCGGAAAAATCAGCAGAAATTGCCCGCCGCATGGGCCATAACCCGCGCGTAGCCCTTATCTCCTATGCCAATTTCGGCCATCCGGACCTGCCCAGGGCGGAACCGGTGCGCGACGCCGTGGCCGTCCTCGATCAGCGCGACGTGAGCTTCGAATATGACGGCGAAATGAGCGTTGAAGTGGCCCTCAGCGCGCGGAATATGCGGAACTACCCGTTCTGTCGGCTGTCGGGGCCAGCCAACGTTCTGGTCATGCCGAGTCTGCACAGCTCGCAAATCGCCACCCAGTTGCTGCGTGAACTGGGCGGCGGTTCCGTGCTCGGACCGCTGCTCATGGGCCTGGCCTTTCCGGCCCAGATTGTGCCCATGAATTCGACGGTTTCGGAAATGGTCAATCTGGCGGTGCTGGCCGCCCATGGCGCCGATGTATAGCTGTTATATGAGCGGCGAAAGGAAAATTCAGGTGGCCAGCCGGGTCAATTCCGGCCAGCACTCCATCCACCGTCGGGCCTTGCGCAAAAAGGCCTTGTCACAATAGTTGGGACTGGGGTTGGGGCGGAGAATCCGGGCGCTGATATCGTCCAGGCCTTTCGGTGCGTAAACGGAATAATTACCGTTGCCCTTTGAATTCATGCCGACCATGCAGACGGTGGCCAGATAGCGATCGATGCTGTCAGTTGACCGTCCCAACGCCGGATAGGGCCGGCCAAATTTTTCCGGGTACCACAAATGAACACGGGCCTGATTGCGAATTTCAATCCTGTCATTGATATCTGCAAGCCGGCTCCTTACCCGTTCAATGGTCCTGTTTTCGGCTTCCCAGGAGAGATCCCGGCTGTCGAAATAAACAATATCATAGTCACGGATCCCGTAATCCGTGGGGCGCTGGCTCAGGCAGTTCCAGACGGTCTGGAAAAGGGCGCCGGATACCAGCCAGGCGTCCTGCAGGGCCATCTCCGGCATGCGGTCCAGCAGCTTCCGGTTCGTCGGGTTGCTGAGCGCATGGGTGATAAAGTCAGCCTTGTTCATGTTCTTAATTTAACTAAGATCGGGCGGTAAGACGATTATAAATTAGATTTTCTGACTCCTGATCCGCTATGAGGTAGATCGAAAAGCAGACCACCGACTTCGCGCCTGCTTGCACAGGATGATGGTGGCCGGATTTGGTGTGTGGAAGGCGGGCAAACAGGACGCCGCATCTGTCTGGCTTTGCGGTTGGTACACCTTAAATGAGCCACAATGGCTCGGCCAATGAATTTGCCGTTCCTCCTGCGGCCCATGTTATCTATGATCTGGATTGGGACCTGGAACCAAGTGATGGATATGAGCATGCGCTGCCCTGTTGTTGTACCTGTGTTGCTGCTGACCGCCCTGGCCATGGCGTCGGCGGCTGCGGAGCCGGATAAAATCACGCTCGACGGCCTGTGGTTTACCTGTGAATACGCCCATTCACAGATCCCGCCGTCTGATGACTGTAAAATTCTCGATGATGACGGGTTTCTGGTTGAGGGGGATTTCGTCTGGCACATGAAGGTTCAGAACGGCGACAGGGAGGGCTGCAGGGGAGACCGGAGCGGCAATTGTTTCCGGCGCGAGCGCCGGCAGCTGACGGCGAAGAAAAAAAAGATCGGTCAGGCGGTGCGCACGGCAAAAGGCGCGGTTATCGACTATTTATGGTGCGGACAGCCCTATGAAATCTCCCATGGCGAACATTATTCGGAAGTTCGTCCGGTCGCCCCCCTATGCCCCTGGACCAGTAAAAAGACCTATTACGTGGCCAGATGGGACGGCCAGCTAACCGTTGTCGACTAGCCTGGCGGTCGCTTTTGCGGAGAGAAAAACCGCTCCGGACAGAGGCAAACGGAATCCATGTTATGTGTGTTGAGTTTAAGGATTGAGCCGTTACAGTTGGTCGGCACGGGTTCACGAAGGAGCACCACATAAATAAATGCGAGACCTGCTTGATAACAGCCCGATCGGTATTGCGATCGTGTCGTCAACAACGTTGGATCGCCTGTTTGTTAACCCAAGTCTCGCCAGAATGTTCGGTGCCGCCTCTGCCGAAAGCCTTCTGAACCAAAGCGTTCAGGAGAGCTGGCTCGACCCGAGGCGGTTTCAGGCATTTAAGGATATCCTCGACGCCGGCGAAAACCTTGTCGATTTCGAAGCACAGCGCCTGCGCCACGATGGATCGGTTTGGTGGGTGCTGATGAATTCCCATAGCGCTGAGTTTGAAGGGCAAACCGCACGCGCGATCTGGCACAACGACATCACAGAAACGGTCAAGGCCCGGGCGATCATTGAACAGTCAAATGCCGAGCTTGAACAGCGGGTCAGTGCCCGTACCCACGCGCTTGAGCGCAGCGAGGAAAAACTAAGGATTTATTCCGACGTGGCATCGGACTGGTTTTGGGAAATGGGACCGGATTTACGATTTACCTATATTTCTGAACGCGCCGAGGCCATGACCGGAGTGTCTGCCGCATTTCAAATTGGCAAGACCCGTGCCGACATCGCCGGCGAGGACGCCACTACCGATAAATGGCGCCAGCATTTACGAGATCTCGCCGACCACAAGCCCTTTCACGACTTTCGCTACAACCGCAAAGGCCCGGATGGCAGTCTCCAGTACCTGTCGGTAAGCGGCACGTCGGTATTTGATGGGGAGGGACAATTCAAGGGCTATATCGGTATCGGCTCTGATGTCACCGACCAGATTGAAGCCGCGGATCAGGTAAAAATCGCCAACGAACGGCTTGCTGCCGCCATTCATGCCTTTTCCGAACCGTTCGCCCTGTGGGGCCCGGATGACCGGCTGCTGATCGCAAATCACGCGTTTCGGGAGGTGAATAAGGCGCTGGGCGATAAAATGCGCACGGGTGTCAGCTACCTGGAGTTTGCCCGGGCATTGATCGATCTGGATGTTGTCCCGGACGCCGTTGGTCGTCAGGAGGATTGGCTCAGGGAACGTATCCACCTCCATCACAATCCAGGGGAGGCCTTTGAACAGCAACGCAATGCCAGCCTGTGGTTCCTCATATACGAACAGCGTTTTGCCGATGGCAGCATCGCCACTATTTCCACAGATATCACCAGGCTCAAGCAAACAGAAGCGCGCCTGAAAGAGAGCCAGACCCGGTTTCGTGATTTTGCCGAGGTGGCTGCGGAATGGTTTTGGGAACAAGATGCGGATTTGAGATTTGTTGACATCAGTTTTGAAAACCTGGATGAAACAGATTTGCCGTTCGTTGACTATCACGGCAAAAAACGATGGGAACTTGAGTATACGGACGTCAGCGAGGCAACGATGGCCGCGCACCGCAAGCAGGTTGAAGCGCATCAGCCGTTTTACGACTTTCGGGTTGCCCGCCTGAATGGCGATAATCGAAAAATTTACAGATCGATCAGTGGCAAGCCGATTTTTGACGAACAGGGGCGGTTTACCGGTTACCGGGGCGCGGGCAGGGATATTACGGATATTGTGGAAGCCCAAAAGTCGATCATTTCGGAACGGGATCGGGCGGAAAAAGCCAATCGGGCAAAATCTGAATTTCTTGCCAACATGAGCCACGAGTTGCGCACCCCGCTCAATTCGATTCTTGGATATGCACAGATGATCAAGGATGAAATGATTGGCAAGCTGGGAAGTCCCAAATACGTCGAGTATGCAAACGATATTTTTTCTTCCGGCCAGCATCTGCTGCTGGTGATCAGCGACATTCTCGACATCTCCAAGGTCGAGGCCGGCGAGATAACCATTGATGAGCAAGACATCATCTTGCGGGAAACCATGGAGGCGACCCTGCTGATCGTCGATCTGCTGGGTCAGTCGAAAGCACAGACAATTACCGTCCGCACCGCGCCGGATCTTCCCAAGTTGCGCGCTGATGACAGGCTGGTGCGGCAGATTCTGATCAATTTGCTGTCGAATGCCATTAAATTCACACCCGCCGCCGGGCAGATTACCGTTACGGCGGATCTGGCCGCGGATGGGTCGCTGCAGATTCGTGTGAAAGACACCGGTGTCGGGATCGCCGAGAAAGACATTCAAAGGGCGCTGGAGCCGTTTGGTCAGATTCGCGGCTCATCGGCGCTTGCCCATGAAGGTACAGGCCTGGGCCTGTCCTTATCGAAGAGCCTGACGGAACTGCATGATGGTACTCTGACAATCGAAAGTCAGGTGAACAGGGGGACTGTGGTGACCCTGTCTTTCCCGAACGAGCGGGTGATTATCGCCTGACCGGGGCGCCCGCCCTGTCATCTGCTATTTGCCGCCCTTGCCAGCCGTTGCCGCGGCCTGAGCGCGTTCGATGCCCTGGCGGATATGCGCCGTCGCTTCCTCGGCTTCGCCCCAGCGCTGGACCTTTACCCATTTGTCCCGTTCCAGGTCCTTATAATGTTCGAAGAAATGCGCAATCTGGTCGAGCAGGATCGGACGCAGGTCGCGGATGGACGTGACGTCACTGTAGTAGGGATGCAGCTCATCAACCGGTACACAGAGAATTTTTTCGTCGATGCCGCTTTCATCTTCCATGATCAGCACGCCGATCGGGCGTGAGCGGATGACGACGCCGGGGATGACGGGAATCTGCCCGAGCACGGCCGCGTCAGTCGGGTCGCCGTCGTCGGAAAGGGTATGCGGTATAAATCCGTAATTGCAGGGGTAATACATGGCGGTGTGCAGGAACCGGTCCACATACATGGCGCCGGATTCCTTATCGAGTTCATATTTGACCGGCACCCCGCCAATGGGAATTTCAATAATAACATTGACGTCATAGGGCGGGTTCTTGCCAACGGGAATTTTGTCTATGTTCATGAGCCGTTATCCTTTGTCCATGATGGGGCGAATAAATTTGCAGGTATTTAAGCGCTTTTCAGCGGGGAATCCAGATTTATGTTGCGGCGCACAATAAAGCGGACGGCTCGCTTATTTTCGTCGCACAAAGATTTGCATGTCGGCTGCATTGACGGCGCCAAGGGCCAGGCTCAAGGCGCCGTAGACGCAGGCCCCGCCCAGCACCAGCCCGGCCAGTCCGATGGCGTCTGGCAGGGCGCCGTTGAACAGGACGGCACTGAACGTCTCGACCGACAGATACAGCCCGACAGCCATGCAGCCGCTGGCCAGCAAAACCCGGGGTGCCCGGGTCATCAGGCGCCGGTCAATGGACAGCTGGCCACGGCGGTGCAAAACCACAGCCAGCGCGACGGCATTCAGCCAGGCGGAAAGCGACGCCGCTGCGGCAATGCCGACGTGGCCCCAGTAACGCATGAAAAGCAGATTCAGGATGATGTTTGCAGACATCGCCACGGCCGCGATTTTCACCGGTGTTTTGGTATCTTCGCGGGAAAAAAAGCCGGGCGTCAGGACCTTGATCAGGACGTAGGCTGGCAGGCCTGTGGCATAGGCGACCAGGGCGGCGGCGGTGGCGCTGACCGCCGCCGCATCAAAGGCACCGCGCTCGAACAACACCGCAATGATCGGTTCGGGCATGGCGATCAGGGCGAAGGCGGCGGGCAAGGTCAGCAGAATGGCAAACTCCAGCCCCCGGTTCTGACTGGCCATGGCGGCCTCTGTATCCCCGCCCGCCAGTTGCCGCGACAGGGTCGGCAGCAGGGCAGTGCCGACGGCAACGCCAACAACACCCAGTGGCAGTTGGGTGACCCGATCCGCATAATACAGATAACTGACGGCACCATCGGCGACCAGGGTCGCCAGAATTGTCCCGATCAGGAGATTGATCTGATACAGGCTGGCGCCAAATACCACCGGTAAAATGCGCCGCCCCAACAGCCGCACCTTGGGGCTCAGCTGCGGACGGACAAAGTGCACGGGGTAACCGGCGCGGCGGCAGTGATGAACCAACCATAAAAACTGGATGATCCCCGCCACACAGACCGCCCAGGAGAGCACCAGCCCGATATGCGCGCTGTTACCGGGGAAGGCCAGCATGGCGGTGATGAAAGTCAGGTTTAACAGCACCGGTGCCGCCGCCGCCGCCGCAAACCGGTGGAGCGAGTTGAGGACACCGGACTGCAGGCTGCCCAG
>JABMNT010000108.1 GCA_013203595.1 Rhodospirillales bacterium | reverse complement strand
TCACCAACTGAAATAACCGTCTCCCAACTGTCCCGCCTGATCGGCACCCCATCCATGCCGGTGCTGGTTGATGTCTGCATCGACGCGGATTTCAACGCCGACCCGCGCCTGATCCCGGGCGCCTTTCGCCATCCGGCCGCCGATATTGCCCGCCTGGCGCCGTCTCTGGCGGGCAGGGCGGTGATCGTCACCTGCCAGAAGGGCCGGAAAATGAGCCAGGGGGCGGCCGCCATCCTGCGTGCCCATGGGATTGCCGCGGAAACCCTGGAAGGCGGCAATTTCGCCTGGCGCGATGCCGGTGAGCCGCTGGTGCCGGTTTCCGCCATTCCGCCCCTGAACAGCCAGGGTCAATCGGTCTGGGTGACCCGCCTGCGGCCGAAAATCGACCGCATCGCCTGTCCGTGGCTGATCCGCCGCTTTGTCGACCCGTCCGCGCAGTTCTTGTTCGTCTCGCCATCCGAAGTCCTCAGCGTCGCCGAAAAATTCAATGCAACTCCGTTTGATGTGGAAGATGTGTTCTGGAGCCACCGGGGGGAGCGCTGTACCTTTGATACCATGGTCGATGAATTTTCCCTGCATATTCCAGCACTCGAACATCTGGCAACCATCGTCCGCGGGGCCGATACCGACGCCCTCGGCCTGGCCCCGCAAGCGGCCGGTCTGCTGGCCCTGTCGCTGGGGCTGTCGCGCATGCACCGCGATGATCTGATGCAACTCGATGCCAGCATGGGGCTCTATGATGCGCTCTATCGCTGGGCCCGTGATGCGGCAGAAGAAACCCATGACTGGCCTGCCGATAAGGCCCGGAGTTAAGGTGATGGATGAATTTGTAAAAACAAAACCGGAGGCCGCGCCACAGGCGCCGTCGCTGGCCGAGGCGATTGTGGCCTTCAGCCATATCGGGCTGCTGTCCTTTGGCGGACCGGCGGCGCAGATCTCGCTGATGCACCGGGTTCTGGTGGATGAAAAGAAGTGGCTGGACGAACGGCAGTTTCTCAACGCCCTCAGCTTTTGCATGCTGCTGCCCGGACCGGAAGCTATGCAGCTGGCGACCTATGCGGGTTGGCGCCTGCACGGGGTGGTGGGCGGATTGATCGCCGGCCTGTTATTTGTTGTACCGGGTGCGCTGGTGGTGCTGGCGCTGGCCATGATCTATGCGGCCTATGGCAATGTGCCGCTGGTCGAAACCGTGTTTTTCGGGATCAAGGCGGTGGTTGTGGTGATCGTCATCGAGGCCCTGCTGCGGGTCGCCAAAAAAGCCCTGAAGGGGGCCGAGCACTGGCTGGTTGCAGGCGCCGCCTTTGTCGCCATCTTTTTTCTGGCCTTGCCCTATCCGCTGATCGTTTTGCTGGCAGCCATCTACGGATTTGTGCGCATGCCGGTCGATGATCTGGACGCCCCCGAGGCGGCCCTGCGACCGCGGCTGAGGGCGACCGGCACAACCGTGGCCCTGTGGCTGCTCATCTGGCTGCTGCCGATGGTCGCCATAACCGCGGTTTTGGGCGAAGGGCATATCCTCAGCGCGATCGGCTGGTTTTTCTCGAAGCTGGCGGTCGTCACCTTTGGCGGCGCCTATGCGGTGCTCGCCTATATGGGCCAGGACGTGGTGGTGGCGCACGGCTGGCTCAGTGCCGGGCAGATGATGGATGGTCTGGGTCTGGCGGAAACCACACCGGGGCCATTGATTCTGGTCACCGAATTTGTCGGCTATCTGGCAGCCTACCAGAAAGGGGGTGCGGCGGCCCTGCAGCTCGGTGTGATCGGCGCCCTGGTCGCATTATGGGCGACCTTTGCGCCCTGTTTCATGTGGATTTTTGCGGGTGCCCCCTATATCGAATGGATCAACAACCAACCACGCCTGAAAGGCGCCCTGTCAGGCATTACCGCCGCTGTGGTCGGGGTCATCCTCAATCTATCCATCTGGTTTGCCCTGCATGTGTTTTTTGGCAAAGTGACGCTGACCCATCAGGGGTTTCTGCAGTTGTGGATACCGGAACTGGCGACCCTAGATCTGCACGTGCTGATCATCGCCGTCATCAGCGGCTATTTGTTGCTGCGCCGGCATTGGAAAATCCCGGCGGTGCTGGCCATCGCCGCCGCCCTGGCGCTGCTGCTCAGATCAATCTGAACGGGGCCATTGCTTCTCCGGGGCGTGATTTGCTGACCGCGAAGATCCCACTGAAAATAAGATTGTTCCCACATCCCATTGAAATATTGACGTTATTCACGGTTAGCGATAGTTTACAGCCTTATGTAGGCAGCAAGAGGATGAACGGGATGACTGGAAAAACCGTAACGCGCGCCCAATTGGGTGAATCGGTTTATCAGGAAGTGGGGCTTTCGCGCAACGAGTCGGCTGATCTTCTTGAAACCGTACTCAATCACATGGGCGATGCGTTAACAGCCGGTGAGACGGTCAAAATTTCGTCGTTTGGCAGTTTTTCCGTGCGCCAGAAAGGCGAACGGGTTGGCCGCAATCCGAAAACCGGCGAAGAGGTTCCCATCCTGCCCCGAAAAGTCCTGGTATTCAGACCATCACAGGTTCTCAAGAACCGGATCAATGAATACCGGCGGCCCGGCGACGGCGCTTAACCGCCATGACCAGTGGCGCAAAATCCGCATCTGCCTTTCGCACCATCAGTGAGGTGGCGAGCGAGCTTGATCTTCCCCAGCATGTGCTGCGGTTCTGGGAAACCAAGTTCAATCAGATCCGGCCCCTCAAGCGGGGTGGCGGGCGGCGTTATTACCGGCCTGAAGATATTGATCTTCTGCGGCAGATTCGTGGCCTTTTGTACGATAGCGGCTACACCATCAAGGGTGTCCAGAAACTGTTGCGCGATGGCAACGGAACCCTGCCTGAGCAAACCGGCGAAGTCGAACCGGTTGCCGATCAGAACCCACAGGTGCCGGCGCAGAATGACAACACCGAATTGCGCAATATACTTGGCGAGCTGCGGGAAATCAGGGGGATCCTGCGCAACTGGGCCTGATCGCCGCCCGGCAACGGGTCCGCATTCAGGCATCTCATTATTTTGAAATCTGGTTATTGCGTGTGCAGACGCGCCTGCGTATAGTGCGCCCATTCAAGACGGGAAGTAGCTCAGTCTGGTAGAGTACTCGGCTGGGGGCCGAGCGGTCGCAGGTTCAAATCCTGTCTTCCCGACCACTTGAAAAATTGTCCGCCCCTGACCCCTGGGCAAGCTATTTTTTCAAACATATCATATCGATAACAGATTTTCATCGACCGGATCAGCTACCGGCTCGATGTTCCCATTCTCGCCTTCACCGAAACCGAGACCGCTGTTTACCAAGCCAGTCGGCGTGATGCCGCTCACCTGTTTTGGCGAAAATCAGGTATCCGCGGCTGCGTCGGTCGGCTTCGTATCCTTCGGTTTTTTGCCGCCCCGCGCCATCATCGTGTAAAGGATAAGGCCATAGACGCCAAGCATGAGGAAGCGGATAAACTGGGTGTTGGTGCCGTGGAAACCCAATAGCTCTGCCGCTTTCTCGGCGCCAATCAATAGCGGGCCAACGGCAATCAGCGGCAGCAGGAACTGCAGCATAAACTTGCGAAGCCCGGCGGCAATCGGGGAGATCTTGCGCCAGACCCGATGGCCGGCAGGCATTGCGGGCGGTTGCATGGCTTTTTTAGGTTCCATCAGTCAGGTCACTCCAGAAAAGTTTCGAAAACAGCACCATGACCGTGAACACTTCCAGTCGGCCAACCAGCATGCCGAAGGCCAACAGCCATTTGGCGGCATCGGGAAAGTCCTTGAAGGTTCCTGCCGGGCCGACGACCGGACCCAGTCCGGGTCCCACATTGGAAATGGCGGTTGCAGCGCTTGAAATGGCGGTCACAAAATCCAGTCCTAGCAGTCCCAGTGCCAGAGTGAGCAGACCGAAACAGAATATCAGCAGAAAGAAGAAGCTGAGAATCGACATGACGACCTCTTTCGATATGGGCCGGTTGTTGTAGTGGGGAACAAAAACCCCGTTTGGAAACAGGATTTTGCGCAATTCCATTCGGCAGATCGAAAAAAGAATCTGGAAGCGGAAGACCTTGATCCCGCAGGCGGTTGAGCCGGCGCAGCCGCCGACAAAGGTCAGAAAAAACAGCAGTATCAGCGGCGGCATGCTCCAGCCGCCATAATCGGTGGAAGCGAAGCCGGTCCCGGTCATGATCGACGCGGCCTGGAAGGACGCATAGCGAAGTGCGGTGGGCAGAGACATGCCGTCGACCAGCCAGAGCCAGCCGCAGATCGCTGAAATGGCCAGCAGCAGGATGCCTAGATAGCAGCGCACCTGCGTGTCTCTGAACAGATTTGTCTGCCGCTTCTGCACAGACAGGAAGATCAGCATGAACGGCGTGCCCCCGACAATCATGCCGATGGTGACGATCGCTTCGATGGTCGCACTGTGGAAATGGCCGATGGAACCGTCAGAAGTCGAATAGCCACCGGTCGCGATGGTGGTCATCGCATGCACCAGTGCTTCAACCCCGGTCATTCCTGCCAGCCACAGAGCCAGCGCGCAAATCCCGGTCAGGCCGATGAAGACCAGGGTAATTCCGGTCGATATCTGGCGCGCACGGGGCAGGTTCTTGTCACCGGTCTCGAAGGCTTCAACCATGAACAGCTGCATGCCACCGACATGCAGAATGGGCAGAATACTGATCGACATCACAACAATGCCCAAACCGCCAAGCCATTGCAGGATGGCGCGCCAGATCAGGATCCCCGGTGACAAATGATCCAGCCCGGTCAATACCGTGGAGCCGGTGGTGGTGATACCCGACATCGCCTCGAAATAGGCATCGGTGAAACTCAGGCCGGTTTCGCCGAGAATGAACGGCAGACAGCCAAACAGCGGCAGGATCAGCCAGACCAGGGTGACCAGCAGAAAAGCCTGGCGTTTCATCAGTTTAAAGTGGGTTGAGAAATTCGTAAAAAACAGGCTGCCGCCCGCAAACAGGGTAAGCCCTGCCGATATGGGAAATACGCTCATATCGGGGCTTCCCGACACGATGTCGACGAAAGCCGGACCGGTCATGGTCAGGGCAAGAATCATCAGCAGGGCGCTGACGGCGGAAAGAATCGGTTGGGCAAAGGTCATCACAGATTCGCAGTACGGTCATCAATGATCATCGGCGCGCAAAAGCTCTGGATCTTCAGGCGCCTGACTGATCCTGGACAGGGTTCCGCCAGACATTCCGTTGCGGTTAGGCCGTCAACGGGAAACCACGGCTGTCAAAGGCAGGGACATCCGCGCACTGGCCACATGGCCGCAGGCGCGGGTTCGTCCGCTTGTAGGATAAGGGATTGAAAACAGCCTCAGTTAACGCCGCAACCGGACTCGGTTCAGCAATCGGCTTGGTTTCCCAAAAGCGGAAAATTTAAAGGTGGTGAGGGGGCCCGGTGGCGTACCTGTTGAACGGCGCGCCGGGTTGCGCCGGTCGGGCAAGGGGATCATACAGGACTTTGCCGGCAGCACCGCCCCGGCAGACGGCAACGCCATCGACCGAAGCGATGGCAAAGTCGTTATCATCGGACGCATCGTCGTCGACAAGGCACAGGTCGTCGATGATGATTTGTGAACTGCTTGTCAGGGCCAGAGCCGGGCTTGTTAAAACAAACCCGCAGAGGAACATCACAAGAAACAGCTGGCGCATAAAAGTATGGTACGAGGTTGCCATGAATTTCATATAATCCACTGTGCCGGAGGTTTCAACCTGACTGTTTGCGTGGCCAGGCACCGCGGCGCAGGGCAGCTGCCACAATCCTTACAGCGTCAACCGGTCGCCTATTTTGCCGACAGAACGACAATCATATTGGCGCCCCACAGGGGCGGCGGCTCCGTCAAAACCCGGTCAAGAATGCCGAGCACCAGATCCTCCACGGCGCGCTTGAAGCGGTTGCCACGGCGGGCTGACAGCCGGCGCTCCACCTTGAGCGCTGCGGCATGGGCCAGATGCTCGATACTGCCGGGTCCGTACACGGCCTTATGGGTCAGATCATTATACTGATACTGCAGGCCGAAGGGCGAAGCGGCATTGGGTACGCGGAGAATTATCTTGCCGCCTTCAGTCAGGCGCTCCTTCAGCACCGTCAACAGCCTGTGCCCTTCAAAGTAGGAGAAATGCTCAAATACATCGAGCATCACGATCCGGTCAAAGCGCTCGCTGGAGGCTTCAAGGACATCCCAGATATCGCCGATTGTCACCTTCTCCGCGATCGTCTCCGGCATGTGATCCTTGACCAGGGGATCGCCGTCAACGCCACTGAATCTGGTTATTCCCTTGGCCAGCAGATAGGCCAGGAAAAGGCCGGTTCCGGTACCCAGTTCCAAAACCGAATGATTGCCGTTGAACTGTCCCGGTCGCCACAGCTGCTCATCAAAATTGCGGATGTGTTTTTTGCGCACCTCCGCTTTCACGTAGGTTCTGTGGGTCCCATAGACCTGGTAAAAGTCTTCTAGCCTGAATTATTCACGGCACGTCTTAAATTAAGCGGTGAGCGTAGACTAACCTGTTGAAATATAGTAGTTTTATGGTGTCTATCCCAAAACCATTTCACCAGGAAAACCTACGGC
>JABMNT010000107.1 GCA_013203595.1 Rhodospirillales bacterium | reverse complement strand
GGGCGGTTTGCTTTCTGTGGCACTTTCCCTAGGGTCGCCCCCGCCGGGCGTTACCCGGCACCGTGTTCCCGTGGAGCCCGGACTTTCCTCCCCTGAACAACACGCGATGCGCCCGTTCAGGAGCAGCCATCCGACCGTCTGACGCGGCTAACCTACTCGCCTGTGTTTTGCGGTCAAGCGGGAACTCAAAAAAAATTCAGCCAAGCAACTGACGAAGGCCGATGATTCGCCGCGCCGTCCCGGCGTCCGTGCGTCCGGTCACCCGTGACGGGCGGAAATGGCGCTGAAACGCCTTCACGGCAGCGGCCATGTCGGTGATGTCGTAGCCGATTACGGCCAGGGCTTCGGCCAGAACCTTCGGGTCCTGTTCCAGATGTTCGGCTTCCGCCGGCCACAGGCCGATACCTGCCTCGGCATAAACGGCCCAGGGGAAAAATTCGCCGGGGTCTGATTTGCGGGTCGGTGCCACATCCGAATGGCCGACAACATTGCGTGCGGGAATGGGGTGGCGGCCCAGAATACCTAAAGAGAGTATTTGCACGGCTGCAATTTGCGCATCGGGAAAGGCGCAATAGCCGAATTCATGGCCCGGATTGACCATTTCAATACCGATGGACCGGGCATTGATATTACTGTTGCCACGCCAGCAGGCGACGCCCGCATGCCAGGCCCGCTTGCCTTCATCGACCAGCGACCAGATGGTGCCGTCCTCTTCGACCAGGTAATGGGCACTGACCTGCCATTCCGGATCGCACAGGCGCTGCAGCGCTGCCTGGGCGCTTTGCATTCCCGTATAATGAAAGACCAGCATATCAATAGCCACGTCATCCGGACGATCATCGAAATTGGGCGACGGTTGCTTTTTCACGCAGCCTCCGGAACGATTTCTATTTGATCCCGCGTTGCTTGGCGACCTTGTCGTAAGCGGCGTTGATGGTCGCCATCTTTTCCGTCGCCAGATCAATAAACTCCTGGGGCACGCCCTGTGCCATAAGTGTATCGGGATGGTTCTCGCGGGTCAGTTTGCGGTAGGTCGACTTGATCTCCTGAGCGGTCGCCGACTTATCAATCCCCAGCACCTCATAGGGATCTATCTCGTCGGATCCGCCCAGATGAATGGATTTCAGGCGTTCGAACTGGTGCGGACTAAAGCCGAAAATCGTGGCAACCTGCTCGACAAAGGCGATTTCGCCCGGGTGAACATGACCGTCGGCCTTGGCGATCACAAACAGCGCAGCAATCAGTTCCTCGAGGACGGCGGGCTCATGGGCGAACAGGCGGCCCACTTGTGCGGCGTAGGGCTCGAACCCCGTCGCTTCCTTTTTTGCTTCATTGAAAAGGTCACCGACTTTTTTGACTTCATCAGGTGGAATCTGAAACATCTTCCTGAATGCGGCAATCTCGTCGGGTGTGACCTGGCCGTCGGCTTTGGCCATTTTTGCACAAAGTACGATGACGGCGGTGGTGAAGGCGATCTGGCGGGTATCAGAATCGAAGCCAGCACCTTCGGGTGGCTGGATTTTGGCGCGATCGATGGCGTGCCCGGCGGCTACGCCGAGGATCGCCCCCAAAGGACCACCGACGGCAAAACCGGCTACCCCACCAATAACTTTTCCCCAAATACTCATGCGATGTCAGTTACCAGAGAGTTTTCAGAAAGACCAGAACAAGTTCGAACGGACGCTCATCGGGTTGCGGTGCCGATGCGGCCGGCAATCGGCAGTTTCAGGGCCGGTTCCTTGAAATCGATACCAAATGTCAGGCCCAGTAAATTGACCTCGAACCCCTCCTCCCGGCCGGCCAGCAAACCGGCAAGCCCGAACAGGGACAGTTGATAACCGGTGCCGCTGGGCACCGCCGCGACCAGTCCGCCACCCGGAATGAAGTCCTTGCCGATCGCCGTTGGCGGCATATCCAGCTTCAGTTCCGGCAGTTCACGCGCGACAAAAGCGGTAAAAGTATTGGAGTTGGGACCGGGCCAGACCTGGTAGGAATCGCGATAGGGATAGGCACGGGCCGCCTTGTCGATTTTGACAATCAGCGCATCGACGCCTTCGCCGCGAATATCGGCCAGTATTTCAGGCACATTGCCAAACCAGCGGCCATCCGCCGGCCGGTTCGACACCGCCAGGGCATCGCCGCCGCGCCGCACCCGCCAGCCGATCACCTCATATACCGTAAACTGGGCGGCATTGGTCGGTTTGGTGGCAATCCAGGTATGCACCCCGAAGGCACCCCGCCAACTGGCCGCCCGCGCCGCATAGACCTGGGCGATGGCTTCCCTGTGAACGGCCGGATCGGGGGCAATGCCCGCACTCGCCCGGCTTGCCGTACGCCAGTCCGCCATGGAACTTCTCCCGATGATCGCCCCGGTCGCGACCGTCGCCACAATCAGGAGAGCGATATATGCAGATAGCCGCTTAAAACGTTGCAAACCCATTTCCTTATCAACACCGGTCTATTCTTTCAACGCCGACCATCTGTGCACCAGCGGTTTCAGCAGGGCCGGATAAACATACATGGGAAACTGCGCCAAAGCGAAATATAACCGGATATCCGGGTCTATGCCGCCGGGCAGCACTGCCAGAATCAAACCCATATTGCGGTTGCCACCGACGAACCCCAGAGTCAGGGCGTCTTTCCATCCCAATTTATTAAATAGGCCGAATCCAATCAACTGCAACAGGGCATTGGCTGCAAATGACAAAAGTGTGATCAGAACAATGCGCAGGGGATCGGCGATCAGAACCGCTGTCACCCCATCCATGATGGCGATTGCGAAAACCGTCATCAGAATAACAACCAGCCCATCGGCCCGGTTTTTCCATGCGGAAATCCTGTCAGTTCCGAAAAACCGGCGGACCAGAAATGATGCGACCAACGCCGACACCACCATGGCCGCCAGCCGCCCGGCCATTTCAAGCGCACTCATATCAAGATGAATGCCGAGAAATTCGAGCGCGATAATCGGCAGGGTGATCGGCAGAATAAAGGTCGCCGCGACCATCACGACCAACGCCAAAGCACCGTTCAGGCCCATCATCATGGCCAGTGCCGGGGTCGAATTGAGCGGTGCACTGGCCGCCATCAGCAGCATGGCGGCGGCAATGCCCGGAGCCAGATTGACGTGCGATACAAACAGCCACATGAGCAGCGGCGAGGCCACCAGCATCCAGATCAGGGCGACGGCACCGACGCGGCCGCGCCGCAGGCTTTGCCGCACGGAAACCCAGTCAAGGCGCACCATGGCCAGAAACAGCAATCCCCAGATCGACGGTGTCAGCAAGGGGCTGAGAAAATGTGCCAGGCCCGGCAGTACCAGCGCCACGAAAACGCTGGTTGCCATAAGCCCGGTCGCGTAGCGGCCCAGAAAATCCAATCCCCTGATAATCATTAAATTTTTTCCTGGATTTTGCGGGCCCATTAATTCATCCATTACAGCAACATGAGCGAACAAATACAAACAGTCGTCATCGGCGCCGGTGTGGTCGGTCTGGCCATCGCCCGCAGACTGGCCATGAGCGGTCGCGAAGTGATTCTGCTGGAATCTGAAGATGCCATCGGGACCGCCACCAGTGCGCGCAACTCGGAAGTCATTCATGCCGGTATCTACTATCCAAAAGGCAGCCTGAAGGCCCGGTTCTGCGTGGCCGGCAACAGGATGCTCTATGCCTATTGTCAGGAACGGGCGATCCCCCATAAACGCATGGGCAAGCTGATCGTCGCGACATCCGACGGGGAAGTGCCGGCCCTGCAGGGTATTGCCGAACGGGCGGCCGCCAATGGAGCGGAAGCCCTGCGCTTGCTGAGCCGCGCTGAAATCTCGGAAATGGAACCGAATCTGAGTGTTTCCGGTGCGCTGTTCTCGCCGTCCACGGGTATCATCGACAGCCATTCCCTGATGCTGTCCTATCAGGGCGAAGCCGAAGACCATGGTGCCATGATCGCCTTCATGAGCCCGGTCGAAGGGGGTCGCGTTGACAACGGCGTTATCACCCTATCCGTCGGCGGCGACGCCCCCATGGAACTGGAATGTAAGGAACTGATCAATTCCGCCGGCCTGGGCGCCCAGGCCATTGCCGCAAAAATCCAGGGCCTGAACCCGGCGACGGTACCGCCGCTGTTTTTTGCGAAAGGCAATTATTTTACCCTGACCGGTAAGACGCCTTTTAATCACCTGATCTATCCGGTGCCGGTGCCGGGCGGGCTCGGCACCCATTCAACCCTTGATCTGGGCGGGCAAACCAAGTTCGGACCCGATGTCGAATGGTCCGAGCAGATCGACTACACGGTCGACAAAAGCCGCGGCGACGGGTTTTATGCGGCCATCCGCCGGTACTGGCCAGGCCTGCCCGATGGCAGCCTGCAGCCGGGATATGTGGGCATTCGCCCGAAGCTGGCCGGCCCCGACGGTGGTAAATACGACAGTGATTTTTTGATACAGGGTGCCGCCGATCATGGTATCAAGGGGCTGATTAATCTGTATGGCATTGAATCGCCGGGTCTGACATCGTCGCTGGCGATTGCCGATCATGTACTGGAACAACTGGAACAGGGGTAGGCCGCATGCACCATCAAGCACATCGACAGGATCTGGCAGCCGCCCTGCGCTGGGCCGTACGCATGGGCTGGCAATCGGGCATCTGCAATCATTTCAGTCTGGCCGTTGACCAGGACGGCGAAGCGCCCGCCGGCATCCTGATCAATCCGCAGGGCTATCACTGGTCGGAACTGACAGCATCGTCACTGCTACTCATGGACTATCAGGGCGAAGTGATCGAAGGTGACGGCAAGGTCGAACCCACCGCCTTCTTCATCCACATGGCGATCCATTCCCGCGTGCCCACGGCCAAATGTGTGCTGCATGCCCACCCCCCCTACTCGACCGCCATCATGTGCACGGAAGGCGGGCGCCTTGTAAACTGCAACCAGGACAGCCTGCGCTTTCATAACCGGATCGCCTATGACGACGACTTTGGTGGCGTTGCCAACGACAGCGAGGAAGGCAACCGCATTGCCGGCGCACTTGGCAACAAGCAAATCATGCTGATGGCCCATCACGGCATTACCGTCACCGGTGCAACCACCGCCAAGGCGCTTGATGATTTCTATTATCTGGAGGTCGCCGCCAAGTCGCAGATTCTGGCGCAGTCGACAGGTATGGCGCTAAAAGTCATGGATGACGCCACGGCGGACCGGCTGGCTCCGCCGATCCAGGCCGAGGAGGAACAGATGATCGGCCACTTTGCCTCAATCCGGCGGATCCTCGATCGGGAGGAGCCTGAGTACCGGACCTAATGCCACGGTTATCCTGTACGGTCCGGCATTATATTCAACGCCCCGCTAAGAAAGAAACGCCGGTCACAGTGTCTTAAGATACTCGATCAACTCCCAGCGTTGTTCGCCCGACAACGGCGGCAAAATCGTTTTTCCGTCGGCCTCGGCGGTTCCTCCGGATCCGTATTCATGTCCCGTGTTCATATCGCCAACCCGGAAGGTTGTGAATCTGGAACCATCATATCCGGCGTGGCGGAATCCGACTTTTTCCGGATCAAATTCCCGACTGCCGACAACAAACGTCGAGGGTCTATACTCCCCCACATCTGGATCACCCGGTTTTTTCGCTGGCAGCAACAGATCGTACAAGGTCGGTACGGAACCATTGTGCAGATAAGGCGCTGTCGCCCAGATGCCGTTCAATGAACGGGCTTTGTAGGACAGCAGGGACCGATAGGGCTCTGCGGTCGTGTCTGGCTGGTAATTACCGCTTTTGATACTGGACTTTATTTCGTTATCGGCCAGCGACATAACCAACGTGTAAATCCATTCTGCCCAGCGCCGGACAAACCACTTATCGGCATCCGGTGTTGCGACAACGCCTTTCGTTGCCGATGTCAGGATTTGCACGACGGGCGCGCTGTCCTGGATAATAACACTGCCCACATCAATCCCCTGGTAGGTATGCTTGAAATTACCGGATTTTCCCTTGTAGTTGACGCTGTTGCTGGCCATGGCGATATCCGTACCGATGGCCTCAATAGCCGACAACTTTGCAATCACCAACCGGTCCCAGGCCTCCCGATCAATAACTTCGTGACACGACTGGCAATATTTGGCGTATATCAGCTCGCCACGCCGGGCTTTCTCCTGGTCGATGGCTCCCAGATACGCCTCCGGCCACCGGGGTGATTTGAGGCTGGTCAGATGGCTCTCAAGCCGCTGCAAATTCGCCAGATTGATTGAAGATTTAAAATCAATCTGCATGGCCTTCTTTTCCTGCCCGCTAAGCTTTGCCGCCAGGCTGAAGCCAGGGTCCCTGGCGGTCCAGTCGAGAATTCCAAAAACGCCAATCACTTCCCCGGTATTGCGGCCAAGTGGGCCAACGTTGGCGTTGTTGGCAAGGCCATTCCACTGCACATAGTCGGATTGCGCGATATCCCATAGAAACGGATAGCTGACCGGCGCGTCGGGTTCGTTAAAAAGCGCGTTCCTGACCAGAAGGAGTTGTCGCTGACTGAGCCCTGGGTATCCGGGTTCTTTCGATTGCAGTCGGCTGATTATCAAAGCGAACTGATCATCACCGATAATTGTTTCATTGACACCATCCAGGACCTTATCGATCTGCGCTTTGTTCAGCAGGCGTTCACCGCTTACCGATGTCAGTTGCGCCAGTATTTCGCCGGTCTGTTTTTTGTTGATGACATATTCGAGAACCCGGTTGTATATCCGGCCAAAGGCATCAAGACGCCCGTAGCCGTATTTGATATGGCTGTGGTTTATGGTGTTGTAGAGCCTTATCCTTTCCGTCCATACCGCCAGGTCAGAAACAACTTCGGCTTCGGTCGCATAATCGTTGTCCAGTTCAAGAACCGCCGCAACAAAACGTTTCTTTTTGTCCCCCTTCTGGGCACTTGTCATGGCCTTTTCGAGCGCGCTCAGAAAGCCGACCATATCAGCCATTGCCGGACCCCCGTCAATCCGGATCGCCATCCCCTTATAGTTGACCTGGCCGGTATGGCAGGCGGCACAGGTGTAACCCATGTAATCCTTGCCCTGGTATTCATCCTTGACCATGCCGACCGGCAACCCATCGGGATTGAAAAAGGTTGGCATCTGGGGAAGGTAGCGAAACGTGTCTATATTCTGATTGTCGCGGAACAGTTTATCTGAATCCACCTGCTCGAGCGCCAGAAAAAAATCATAGGGCAGGAGACCGGACCCCTGGGTTGTGTTGTAAAACCACAGACTGGCTGCCGCATCCCACCCCTGATCCAGATAAACAGGGGTTGAATAGCCTTCACCGAAGGCACTGTTTTCCATTGCAACCGCGCCGCGGTCCGGATTGTCATCCCAGCGTTGATAGATTTTTCCGGCAGCGAGTGCGAGCGCCCCAATGGTGATGACACCGGCAATTGACCAGCGAATAATTTTCGCATATTTGCTGAAAAACGAAGTGATACGCCTAACAGGATTTCCAATCATAATACAAAGCCTCGACGATAAATGAACATATCTCACTAACTACTATATGGTGAATAATTTCAGTATAAAACTAATAAAAATTGTAAAATCTTCTATCGGAACCAGCCTCAGGCAATCCTTGGACTGGTTATCGGCATAACCGCGTCCTCAATGCCGCAGCGAAGCCTCTTTAAAACATACACTTATCGTTAAAAAGCCTTTCGAACAGCCTGTCCTGTACCGCCAAAATCCTGAATTGAATAAGAGGCCCGAACCCTAAATACACAGGGCTTACCTATGCGCCTGACCAGCAAACGGAAGAAAATTAAAACTGCGTTTCCATATACCCATACAGTTGTTGACAGAAATAGATTACAAACTATACAAGTATATCATAGTAGTTGTATTCAACAAATGGAATCCAAATTCTATGCCTGAAGCCCCCCCTGTTGTTTTGCATGCAATCTCGGCGCCCGAAGAGCTGACTGAGGTATTGGGCGAAGATGGGATTATGCGGAGCGATTTGTCATATGAACATTTCGCGGGCCTGGTGGGCAGTCACCTGGAAGTCATTGGATCCAACAACGCCACGGCCCTCCTGGAAGTGGTCGAGGGTGCAGAAAAACCCAGATCGAGCTACCCCGGTCAAAAACGCATGCCTTTCCATTTGATCCTGCATGGACCCGAAACAGTTGTACTGAACGGCCACCACTTCGGCTTGCGGCATCCGCAACTGGGCGTCATCCCCTACGTGTTGCTGACGCGTACCATCGCCTACCCCGACCAACCACCGGGAGCCTATTACCAGGTGATCTTCTGCTGAAGGATTGTTCAGAAATGGCACAGGGCACAAAAACCGTTTTCGATGCCAAAGCATATTATTGTAGTAGAATTTTTTTATATTAATCTATTATGAATACTTGTCGTCGATAATTTTATTTTCTATTATATTTGATACGATCAGGTAAAAAATTCACCCCACTAACAGGAGGAATGATACATGGACGTTTTTACAGGATTTATTGCCGCCTTCGGCTTTTCTTATTCGCCGCGGGGCTGGATAAAATGTGACGGCCAGCTCTTAGCTATCAGCCAAAACCAGTCGCTCTATTCCCTTTTGGGAACCACGTATGGTGGCGACGGGCGAACAATTTATGGCATTCCCGACTTACGTGGACGCACACCTGTGGGCGACGGCACAGCTCCTGGCATAGGAAATTTTGATTTAGGAAAGAGGGGCGGAAATGTCGCCACAATCCTGCAATCCGACCAAATGCCCGAACACACGCATATTGCCACGGTGGGCAATTCTGGCGGTTCTACTGTCACGGGAACACTGTCCGCTTCCACAGAAAACGGCGCCCATGAACAGCCTGAAGAAGGGGACTTCCTGGCAACAAGCTATAAGGGACGTGGCGATGTAAACAGCAATTACGCGCCTGTCGGCCCCGATAATAATTTTGTCAATTTGGGCGGCCTTAATTTAGCAGTTGATCTTGGCGCAATATCCGTCACCAACGCAAATGCGGGAGGAGGCAATCCAATTGACACGATGAGCCCCTATTTGGTTATTCACTACAGCATGGCTGCATTGGGGATATATCCACCGCGCAACTGATACCAGGCCGTGTTTTTCGCTCTAACAACACGGTCGGCCTCAACGGACAAGGCGGGCCGCGCTATTTCGAATAAGCCAAGGAGAGGAATCCTCCAATTATGCCGATACAAGACATCAGCAAGCTGAGTGCCGAAACCTTTAAATCCGTTATCAATCATACCTTTCAGGTTCCTGCAGGTGATGAAATCCGCCTGTGGACGCTGCGTGACGTCGAAACGAAAACACTTATGCTGGCTCCTGTCGCCCGCACATGCGGAGAGGGCGAGGAATTACCGCCAAAGGCGGAGATGGACAAGAAGACGCAAACCAAGCTTGCGAAAGCCGCTGTTGCGGAAATCAACGCCAATCTGGACGCCCTGGGTTATACGGGGCCGAAGGTAAAAAGTCCGATCCATACGGTTACCTTGGGATTTGAAGGCGAAGCAGGCAAAGACACTCTGCCGGAAGGTGAGTACAGCCTTTTTAATGAATCCCTGGGCACGATTGAAAAAGCCCACGTCTGTCACACGGTCAGAGCTCTGGATGACCCGTTTCGCCTGAAGCCCACAGCGCCTCTCTATGACGTCACCTATTACATCTAATATACGGCTATGGAGGACACTTTGGCACCCTTCATAACCCCTGCCCTGACTTAACACACAACGGGCGGCCTATGATCGATAAGAGCGTATTCGCCAAGGCCCGCTGTGAAGATGTGCGAAAGGATCCGTTTCCGCATCTGGTGATAGAGAATGCCCTCGCTGCCAGAAATTTTGATAATCTGTTACGCTCCCGCCCGCCGTTTACCGGCGGCGAGGATGCCGACAACCGGCGCACGGCAACCCCCGCCTGGGTGTTTACGAGCACCGACGTTTTTGACCCTGTGTGGTCCGATTTTGTTAGCTTGCATACGCGCCCGGAAATTACCCGCCACGTTCTGTCTTTATTTACAGACCACCTGACATCACCACAACCTGACCTGCCTGCCTCAACCCGTTTTGGCATCCACGGGATTACCGCAAACTGGACCACGGCGGATGTCCTGACTGACACACGCCTTGAAATCATTTCTCCGGCCCACACTGCGGGTTCGCACCGAAAAGGCCATCTCGACACAGCAAACCGGTTGTTTTCCGCTTTGTTTTATTTGCGTGCAGCAGACGATACCTCTACCGGTGGGGGGCTTGACCTTTTTCGGTGGAAAGACGGCCCGAAAGCAAAGCTGGATGTCTTCGAATTGCCGGAAGACGATATCGAGCATGTTCTGACTGTGCCTTATAAAGCCAACACGTTGGTGGTGTTCCCAAACTCGCCCCATGCCCTGCACGGTGCGGAAATCCGCCAGCCAACAAAGCATGACCGGGCCTATGTGTTTATTACAGCAGAAGTTGAAAAAGACCTGTTTTAACAGCACCATTCAGGATGGCATAAAGACGCGCTTTCCACCCATGTCTGCGGCCGTTGGTTTCCAGATCATACGGTCCGCATGGGGTTCTGATTCCTCAACAACAAATCCTTTCATCGCCAGCCACTGCTTCAAATGCGGTCTGTTGCTCAGCACCGTGATCGCAAGTTGCACTCGCTGCGCCGCCGCCGCCTGCTGCATGGTGCCAATGACAGTCGGGCCATAACCGAGATCATGAACCGCCGGAATAAACTGAAGGTCAACAATACGGACCTCCGTACCCCCGCTTTCAACCAGCAACCGGCCAACGCGAACGCCCAACTTCTCAATAATGAAATGCGCCGCATTGGCAAACGTATTTCCATAGCCGGTCTGCATAGCCTGTTCCTGCATATCGACAATTGATTCCAGGTAGTCCGGGTCACCATCGGCTGCCCGAATGTCGTCGCGGTTGTCCTTGATTAACTGCTCAACAAATTTCTTATCGGCGATACTGTCCCGACAAGGCCGGATCGACAATCCGCCCGGCAAGTCACGCCGTCCGCTTAATGACTGCTTTTTCATAAGCCACCTCCCAAATCCCCGTCGCAAAACCTGCTCGCTAAGCCCGGATATTCTACATTCTCAAGTAGTATTCGCAACCCTATAGCTGTTCTTTACGAGCTCATTATTCAAGACCTGAAAGCGCTTACTCACAACGGGGTATCCCTTTCCGGTTTGTTGTCAAAAACCACTTTCACGGACAAGAACACTCCAGACCCGATCCCAAATCCGTGTGATAATGCTTACTGCTGCACCTTCTATATGCACGATGCCGCGCTGAACCATAGCCGGCGCGGCAACGTTTGGTTCAGGCCGCATCGACACCCGGTATATTCCGTGAATGGGGATCAACTCCCCGCGCCGACCCTGTTCCACCGGCACGTCACCGCCATGGACCGAAGCGAGATACGGGATATCCAGGACCTGGCTATTCACTTCAGCGACCGCGGTTACACGTGCGGGAAGCGGAGGCTGGCTCGGGTCTTCTGGATAAAACACCGCCAAGGCATTGATCTTGATTGATCCGAAATCGCGTTCCTCGACAAAACCATTCAGCCGCGCCTTTTCAAGCGCGGCGATCTGGATCAACGGGTACGACTCATTGACCCATAACCTGGCTTTGAGTGCCGTGTTTAGGTCTGTCACCCGACCGCTAATTGGCGCGTGGATGACTTGCAAGGCCCGCTGCGCTTCCAGGCCATGCAGAACTGTCACTTCCCCCTCAAGACGGCGCTGCAAAAGACGTATATTTTCCGCTTCGCTTCCGCCAGACGCTTCCCGGCGCACCTGCAATCGAGACATTTCAATACGCTGGCCCGCCTGGGCAATTTGATGATCCAGCTCAGGAGATTCCAATTTCAGAAGAATATCGCCCTGCAAGATGGAATCACCGCGCTTCACATGCACCGAAGTAACACGTGCCGCCAGGGGCGCATAGACATTGGCGCGCTCAGATGCCTGCAGGACTGTCGGCACTGCAATCGTCGTTTGCCAGGGGATCACCAGAACCCCGATACCTGCAGCAAGACATATTCCTGTCGCGAACAGGTTCCGGTTAAGGCGGAACGCATCCCGCCGCTTCCACCATTCGCCTGCTTCGCGCACAATCGGCAAACCGATGAACCAGATAATCTCGACGGCAAACAAAAACACACCCAGCAATTTGAAAAAAAACGCATAAACAAGGACCGCAATACCCAGAAACAGAAACAAACGATAGGTCCAAGTGAGAAAAGCATAGGCGATGAGGCCACGGCCCAAACCAACAGAGAATGCTTCCGGCGGGGCTTCGCCAAAGCCAAACAGACAATCGCGAAGCCACCACTTTGCATAGGCAAAGGCCCGGTCTTGAAGATTTTCAACATCCAGGGCATCGGATAACAGATAATACCCGTCGAATCTCATGAACGGGTTCAGATTCACCGCCAGTGTCATAATCCAGGTTACTGTACCGACTATGAAAGCGGCACTTCGCGCAGGACCATCGGGAAGGAAACTCCACAACAGCGTCGCGCATATGGCCAGCGCCAGTTCGACCGCCATGCCAGCCGCCCCGATCGCCAGACGCTGGTCTTTGCGGGTCAGCCGCCAGGCGTCCGAGGTGTCCGTATACAGGACCGGCCACATGACCAGAAAGGCAACCCCCATCGTCGGCACCCGACACCCGTAGTTTGCTGCCGTATACGCGTGACCCAGTTCATGGAAGACCTTGGCACCAGCCAAGGCGAGCCCGTACCAGAGGAGCCCTTCGGGATTTGTAAAATGCAGGAAGGTTGCAAAGTATGTGTCCCATTGACGCAGCGTCAGATAGCCCCCCAACAGCGCAATCAGCACAAGTAAAATCAATGCGGTATGCGACACAAAAAGACGCGCCAGAGGCAGCGTCGCTTCGAGAAAGCGCTGCGGCCGAACAAGAGGAATACGCAAGAACAGGTAGTGATGCAGCAACCAGGTAAACCAGGAGGTTTCCCCAGCCAGCCGCACTTTTCCCAGGTCTGCCACATCGGACACACTTTCGCGTCTGATCAGCATGTTGGCATTGAGGAACCGGACCATCCAATCGCGCTCGCTCTCCTGCGGGTGGCGGCCGGTTGTCAAGATAACGGCATCTGCGGCGCGACAATCAAGATGAGAGAGTAGCGTCAATCAAGGTGAGAGTGGCGGG
>JABMNT010000106.1 GCA_013203595.1 Rhodospirillales bacterium | reverse complement strand
GTGCGAATGGTTGAAAGCAAAGACATGCAGTCCAGATCAAACACCGGCTTGGCGCCGGGCTGGTCGCCCGCCTGCACCCCGTCGCCGGTAAGGCACAGGATATTGTTGACGCCCATGGCCGCAGCGCCCAGCACATCACCCTGGATCGCGATGCGGTTGCGGTCGCGGCAGCTGATCTGCAGCACCGGGGCATAACCGAAGCGGGTGAGCAGGGCACAGATGCTGACGCTCGACATATGACAATTGGCACCCGAGCCATCGGTTGCATTCATGGCATCGACCCAGCCGTCAAAGATCGCACCGCGCTCGTAGACTTCGTTGGGGTCGGCGGAATCCGGTGGGTTCAGCTCTGCGGTCACCGCAAACTCGCCGCGCCGCAGGACCCGTTCCAGACGCCCGCGTGAGCTGTGACCGGGCAACTGGGCCAACTGCTGGCCGGGGTCGGTGGGGTTTTCGTCGGCTTCAGTCATGGCCCGATGCCTTGTGCTGTCCGGCACGGGCGGCGGTTACCCGCAACCAGGCGGATGAGCCCTGCAGGCTCTGGTCAACCGGTGGCTGGACCGCGTAAATGGTGCTGGATTTGCGCATCCGCTGGCTGCCTTGCCAGGCCTGCACCCAGACGCACGGCATGTCCGGCTCGACCTCGCAGTTGCCATCGGCACGGACCCCGCCGCAGGGGCCATTGCGCAGCGATTTGGGGCAGTTCATGGGGCATGACATGCCGGTGTCCGACAACACGCACTGGCCGCACATCCGGCAATCAAACAAAAACCCCTTGACCGTTTTTTCGACAAAGACGATCGGCCGTTCAACCCGGTGATAGCCGATCAGGGTCCATAACCAGTGCAGCCGGAGCAGCAGCTCGGCAAAGGTGGTATAGACCCATTCGAGCTGGCGGGCATGGCGGACCGACCACAGGCGAACCGAGTAGCCGGCACCCAGCCGGCGTACCGGATTGACCCCCGCCGGCACGTAAGCGGTGGGCCGGTGCACAGGATCAGACATCTTCGCTGCCACCGGATTTAACCAGCCGGGCCAGGCGGTCCTCGTCGTAAGCGGTTTCCAGGGCCTGAGCGGCTGCTGCGACCGCGCTTTCCAGGTCCGTATCGCAGGGCTGTGGTTCGCCGCGCCGCCATTCCTCCAGATAGGTGCCGGCATCGTGGGCCTTGGTGCGCATGGCGGCCCTATCAATGGCTTCCTGAAAGCGATCCGATAACTGGCGTTTGGCGGCAGTGCGCCCGGCTTTGGCTATCACCTGGGCCGGGATATCGCGCCAGTACAGGGTGGTCAGGCTTGCCATGGCGGGCTGTCCTGGACCCGGGATTGCAGAAACCCGGCGAGATCACCAAAACCGGTTTGCTGATAAACATAGTCAAGTTGCAGCCTTGTTGCGGCGGCTTTTGCCAGTTCAGCAAGCGCGGCATCCTCGGTCTGGGCCAGATAGACAATCCGTTTGTAATTGCCGAAATAGATGTCTTTCAGTTGTGGGTGCCGGTCGATGCCCAGGCCCTGGATGATCAGGCGATCAAAGAAACGGACCAGATAATCGGTCAGATAGAAACTGCCCAACTCCTGCCCGACCAGATCATCGAACACAGTTGGCGTCGCATAAAATTCATAACAATGGGGCCCGGCTATGCGTTCGACCTGTTCGTCTTCCAGTACCGCATCGAGCAGGCCGCCGGTGCCACAGTCGCCATAGAGGACCAGAATGCGCGCATACTTGCCACCGCGTTTTGCCGCCTGAATTTTCCGGCGCATCAGATCCGGGATCAGTTGCGGCTTGTTGTGCAGATCGGCGGGCAGACAGGCAAGCTCGAAGGAGGTCCAGTTATTGGCCCGGATCAGCTGGGTGACTTCTCGTGCCAGGGCCCCGCAGGCAATCAGCAATGTTGGTTTGTGGACGGAAACGGCCGCCTTGCCCATCGCTCAGCGCCGGTTCACGACGCCACCCGGGCGTCCGCCATGCCCTGGCGCCGGGACATGAACTCTTTGGCCGTTTCCACCGCGATGGCGGCATCGCGGCAATAGGCATCGGCGCCGACATTTTCGGCAAAGGCCTCGTTCAGGGGCGCACCACCGACCAGTACCACATAGTCGTTGCGGATGCCGCGTTCCTTCATGGTGTCAATCACCACTTTCATATAGGGCATGGTGGTGGTCAGCAGCGCCGACATGCCGAGGATTTCCGGCTGGTGTTCGGCCAGGGCTTCGAGAAACTCTTCGACCGAGGTGTTGATGCCGATATCGATAACCTCGAACCCGGCGCCTTCCATCATCATGGAAACCAGG
>JABMNT010000105.1 GCA_013203595.1 Rhodospirillales bacterium | reverse complement strand
GGACAGGAGCCATAACCAGCATGTCGGCATCCATCCAGACAACCGCATCATATCGGCTTGTATCTACAAATTCGCACAGTCCGGCTTTGTAAAACCAGGGATGCAGGCGGGCCGGCAGTCGTGCGGGGCGCGGCCGGTAGCCACCCACCGTCTGCCAGAAGCCCCGTTCGTTCCGGTCCATTCCAAAATCACAGATGTGTAAAGTCTGCTCCGGCATGTGGTGATGAAAGGAGGCATGCAGAATCGCCGTGTTCAGCATCCGGTTGCGGTCGGTTCCGGTCACATAGGCAATTTTCAAAGGGTCAGGGAAGGTCAACTTTACGGCTACTGCCCGTTCAACCGGTGCATTCTGTATCGGCGATCAGATGCACATCCCGGTTTGCACGCTTGAGATCTTCTTTGACCAGCGCGTGGCCACGCCGAATACACAGAGTCAGGTATTGTGCCGGGGTCATGCCGGCAATCGCCGCCCAGGTTTCGATACGCTGCCAGTCTTCCCCCGGCAATGCGGTCAGTATTTCATCGGAAAATTTCATTGCAGTCTCCAGAGCCCGTCAAGCGCGAGGAGTTTAATGTTTTCTTGCTTAAAAAAACATATACATGATGCACAATAATTCGCCGTTAAGGAATATGTCAGCATATGGGGTTATTCTGTAACCTTAAGTCTTTGTGCGGGCCGTTGTCACGCCGCCGCCCGGTTGGGTACATGGATCTACCTATCAATTTGAGAGACAGCCTGGTTATGAATAAAACTCCCCTGCGACTTCTTGGCGTGCTTCTGATTGCGTTCTTCGTTGGCGTTCCGCTGACGGCCCAACCGCAAGTCACGCTGCAGATCATCTGGAAGACCAAAATGAAATTCGGTGATGTTGCCTCCAGCATTGACGGGCCCGGTACTGTGGTCATTGATGCGGTCAACAACACCCGCAGCGTCACCGGCAGCGCCTTTGATTTTGGCGGAACCTGGCAACGCGGAAAGTTTCAGCTTGTCGGCCAGCCAAAGGCATACGTCATCGTCACCTTACCGTCCAGTTTCACCCTGACCAACGACAGTGGGGCTTTTTCGATTGTCGTTGATAACATCACCATGAGTGAAACGAACCCGATCAGACTCAACAACCAGGGCAAAAAAAACGTGTTCATCGGTGGTCGTGTTAATATTTCGACCAATCAGAAAGATAGAAACTACAACAACGGTGGTGGCTTTATCGACGCGGAATACCTGTGATCAGGGGAGCTTGAGACTGCTTTCCGCCAGTATTTTTCCGCCGTCCTCCTCAATCGCCCGAAACGCCAGGCTTATTTCACCTTCGCTCAGTTTAAGGCCGTCGGGCACGCGCAGGGAAATTTTGACCGTGCGGCTTTTGTTCGGTGTATAGACGGCCAGTCGCTGAATCTCGCCAATAACCGTTTTCTCACCGGAAGGAGAAATATGGGTGGCGGTAAAGTCGCCAAAGGCCGAGGTGTTGCCGTCACGCGAGATGCGAAACCCCAGTGTCGGCAGCGGATTGGTATCATCCGGTGGCGACACCTTCATCTCTGAAAGAGACGTGCTCAGTGCTACCTTGCCATGGCGAACGATAATCGGCAGCGTGATGCCATAAACGGGAATCAGGCGAATTTGCAGGCCATTGGCTGTGGCGGTCTGGTTGACACTCTGGCCAGCCTCGTCCGGGACAGCGCGAAAAAAGATATGAGAGCGGTATTCGCCGTCTGCAAGGTCCTTTGGTTTGCGCAGGAGAATACGCACGGTCTGGGTTTCTCCCGGTGCCAGTGTGATTTGCCGGGGCGAATAGCGGAACAGTTTTTCAGCAAAGTTCTGACCCGGGTCCGGTTCAGTGATTTCCGTTACGGAGCCGTCATCATTCATCCGCAAATTAACGATGGAAATCCGGTAGGTGGAAGTATTTGAACCGGTGTTCGAAAGCGTCAGCTGGGCGGTACGGGTTCGTCCCTCAAGCACCACACGGGTCGGTGCGACAATCAGGTCACCGGCCCCTTGCGCCATGGCAGTTTGAATAGAGCCCGTAGCCAGTAAAATCATGCCAACCAGCAACAATGCGCCCGCTTTTATAAGCTGGATTATTGAAGTTTTTTTATACGCTGCTCTAAAATTCATTTTAATGCCTTCTTTTATTTGTTCATTGCATCGTGAATAGCTGACATCAGGACAACGGGACTTTACTGGCAGGTTCTGTATTAATCAATTGTAAGAAACAATAATACTCACAAATGGGCTGCGCGTAACCACAGGTGTTGCCAGAATCTGCTGTACCGACCCCACATCAGCCACGTCACCCAAATCTTCCTCATTGCTGTCACCTTCACTCGCCCCGCCCGCTGTATCCAAGCCGGCTTCCTCATTCACCTGTGCCGCAACACTGAACGTCCCCGCACCGGCAGCACCGAGCTGAGGTGTTGCCCCCGCATTATGTGCAAAACCGCCGATGTTTACGGTCTCGCCGCCAGCCGAGTAGGTTGTTTTTCCAGGCAGACTGATGTTGTAGGTCTGATTGGGCACTCCCGATACGGAAACCGAAGAAGCCCCACCAAACAGATTTGCCGTTTGCCGCGAGGCGGCGCTAAATCTTTGTTGGGCTGCCGATGCAGAAGCGCCTGAGGTGGTGGTTGACGATGATGCCGACGGGGTACCCGACACGGCCGCCGGTGCCGGTACCGGTGCCAGGGCCCGAAATGTTGAGGTTTGTATGGCGACCGGATCGCCAACCGCGGTCGTCACTGTCCCATTGGCGTTCACGACTGATGTACTGGGAACAACCACAGGCGCGGTCGCGGTTGTCGTAGCCGGAGGAGTCGTTGCCCCGACACCACCACCACTCCCGATCGTAACACTGACCGATCCCGTCAGGGACGCCGCCAGCAGGGGGCCGGGCTGAACGACGTGAACGCCAGTCAGCACGAATCCAAACAGGAATAAGGGCAATCTTTTCAGCTTCATGCCTATAGCCAGTCCCACCAGCGCTCGAGTCAAAAAAATAGTAATATACAGAAAAACCGGCGAAAAGCCTATTAATTATAGGCCTTTGCCGGTTTTTCATCTCAAACCGGACTTGCCTGCGGCGCGACAATCAAGATGAGAGAGTAGCGTCAATCAAGGTGAGAGTGGCGGG
>JABMNT010000104.1 GCA_013203595.1 Rhodospirillales bacterium | reverse complement strand
GTATACATCCTTCCACCTTCCATCCTCAAAAAGACCGAAGGTTACAGGTGGCAAAGTTTTACTTCGCCTGCGTCGGAAAATCCGCCGCTTCCGTGGACTAATTTGTCACCGCCGCACACAATCAGGTTGCTTAATCTCATTGCAATCAGAATCCGCTTCATCCGTTCAGTTCGTCCAGCAGTTCTTTGATTATCATTCGTTGGTATCACGTGATACTGGCCCCGCGAAATCCAGTCCCTATTTTTACAATTCAATTATCTCATGAATTCGTCTATTCTCGCAGAATGCGAAACTGGATACTCATTTCCATATTAATTTTTGTGCTCGTCGCACCCTTTGCCTATCTCGCGACTGGCGGCATTTGGGACACAAAAGCTGGCCCAGGTGCATTTATCTGGAAGATCAACAAAATAACCGGAGACGTGCAAATTTGCAGTGCCCGCGGTTGTTCAAATGCCATTCAAACTGTGAAACCTAAACCGCTCACCGACAGGGATGTCTTCCCGCCCAAATAACCTCAGCTATTCAACTCATCCAGCAGTTCTTTAATTATCACCTTTGCTATAGGCAAGGCCTGATCCTTGTGCATCCCCGGTTTGATCCTGAAATCGTACAGGGTGCGTAGGATTATGGCATCGTGCCAGGTGAGCCGTTTCGATTTATCTGCAATCCTGTTGCGCCACTTGCTATGCTTAACCACATCGGCGTCATTCCAGATGCCGAGTATCTGGCTCATTTCTTCAAAAGCGCACTCTTCAAATGTGACGTTTGTTTTTTCTTCAAGATTACTCGACACGTAGATTTCGGTTTGCCTTATTGTCCCGTCACCTAAAAACCAATCGGACAGCATACCAGAAAGATATTTGCGTTCATAAAATGAAAACCCGCAAATATAGGAAGTGTCGCTAAAAATATTTGGTTGTATTCGTATATTGCCCTTGGTTTTAATAGCGCCTTGAATCTCCAACCCCGCAATGTCTGACAACATTGCCGCTGTATCTGAGATTGCCATTTTCAGTCGTTGATGCGCACCATCATAAACACGATAGGAAATTGGTGCTATGTTCCACTTACGGATATAATCATTCTTCGCGCCCCATTCAGTTGTAAATATTAGCGCCTCAAAACTACGCAAATAAAGATCTGAAGTGGTTTTAGAATTATCAGGTAGCGGCCCGGTTAACTGCGCTGCGAGGCTTTTTATCGGGATATTTGATGTAGGTAGCGCCTCCCCCAATGCTGTCGGGATGCGCAAATCCGGCAATGATGACGTACACCCACCCAATACCAGCAAACCGATGATGAGAAACCGGTGAACCATTCAGGTTGTGTATCGCGCCAACGGATGTTCTGTCAACGGTCCTTCTGCCTTGACGTTGGCAAGAGCCCCCATATTCTGGCCCTGCTGGCCGCCGAAACGGTTGACCAGGGCAATGATTTCCTGTGGCGGGATAATGCCTGCATTCAACAGATCAAACACGTCCCGGCCATAATTCTGAACTGATTTGGCGGAGTTGACATATTCACCGATATCCAGCGGATTATACCCGTCATCCGGTCCCGGTGGATTAGGGCCTTTAATGTCTTCAGGACGGACAAGCCCGCCATCCGCAAACGGCGTCCCGTATCCCGAGTCATTTCCGGTCGGGCTGTTTCCTGCACCGGAATAGCCACCGCCGTCATTGCCGCCGTTATTTCGATCAGCACGGCTGTCAGCTTCTCCGCGTGGTGAGCCCATGCGGTCATGGCTTCGATCTAGATCCTGCTGCTGCAAGCCTACTTTGTCAGCCGCGGCTGTTGCTTCCCCTTCGCCAATAGCCGCCCCCAAATGGCCGCCCCAGCCTTCGGAGCGTAGCGTGCCCAGTGCATCGGCCGTTCGATTGTTGGCGCGCACGTTGTTAACGCCGTGAACAGCAAGCCCCAATGGCGTACTTAGAATTCCTGCGCCTACCGCTGCCAGTTGCTCATTTGGAGTGTGAGCCGTCAGAGAGTCGGTTGGCGACAGTTCGGAGCCCTCTCCCGGCTCGTCCCCCGGGTTCCCGCCCCATCCGTCACCGCGCACTTCCCCGGATCCGTCGCTGCCTTCTTCAAATGGCCGCGGTACGTCAACTTCAAGGATGTCTTCAATCCCGCTGCCAGCGACCGGCCGGGTGCCGTCGGGCTGTAAAGAACCCCGTGTCAGTGTCGGGCGGGCCGTGAAATTGCCCTCCGCGTCCGTTCCCCCACCGATAAAGCCCGGATAGCGGTTGGTGCCAAAGCGGTCGCCCGGTGTCGAGACATACTTCGCCAGATCGCCTAATTCCGTAATATCTGCCATAATCTTTGTTCCTTTCTAGTTGATAAAAGTGCGTTGACCCGTGATTTTGAAAAATAGTCTTGGTGTATTCTGCGCCTTCCAATTTGCCGCAGCGACAACCTCCGGTGCGAGGTATCGTTCCATTAATGCGCTGCAGGAAATCGGATCGCTGATTTGCGACGACGCGGCGTAAAGAAGATGAAAAGTCTCAATCGGATAAATTCTGCTGAGCCGCATTCTCTCGGCCACCGGAAGCTCCAAATACGCTAGATCGGCTGCGACCCCCGCACCTCTCGACGGGAGATGGAAATTAAACGCTTCCTCAATCCCCAGGGTAACGGCCAAACGTTCCCAGGCGCGTTCGTTTTCTTTCGGATAACCCCGCCAGACTGCGGAGACATATCGAGGTGTAAATGCATCTAGCCAAGGCTTGATTTCGATTGGAGGTACCGCCCTCGGCGTTTGGGCATGATTGCATTCAATGGCCGAGGCTGCATGGAACTGGACAGGAGCAGACGAGCCGAGGGCGGTATTTCTGTTTCCGCTATTCGCGGCAAATTCGTTTCTGGGTTTCATCTTTCCAGTCCGTTTCCATTTTTGTCATCTCCAATTGAATGCTGAGCAAGTATGCCATGTCTGAAAGGCAACAATCGTTACCGGTAACGAATTATTTTAGGTCGGGATGTGTGGCCGCAAGTTTCACCAAAACCGCCCCAATTATTTTTCGGTCTGACGCATCCGCTTCACTTAGCAATCCATGAGTAATTAATTCTTCAATCATTGGTATTGGTGTTTCGACTGGCACAATAACCCGCTCGGCTTTTTGCCGCTGTCGGTATAACTTAGAGATTTCGGCTCGGGTAAGTGCCATCGCGATTATTCGGATCCGCCATTCGCCATTTTGATTAACTCGCGTCCCAGCCGTTCTGCATCCGTTGGTGCCATAACGTGATACTCGACATGCTCGTACAGCCGGCCTTTTTCAGGATCGCCGCGCTGGTCAGTAATTTTGATCGCTGGTCGGCCATCGAAAAGAACAGAGGTTAGAATTTCAGTCATTGCGACATCTCCGCTAAATCAACATTGAAAATTGGCCAAATTTTTGTGAGGGCTTTAAAAGTTCTGTCTGCATGATGGAAATGAGCCGTGCACGGTTGCTGGATGCTCTGGTTCGGGGTTTCGGGTAGGCAGGTAGCGGAGATGCCGGATAGGCCACCAGCCCACGCGCCACCAGCCCGACCGTGCCGGGCTACCTGGGGGCCATGCCCGTTCGGTCTGGTTGGTGCGGAGAATGCCTGGACGTGTGCCGAGACTCCCCTTTGAGGGGTGTATATATATAAAGCACCCCCACTTCGCGTGGTAATAATGTTGCGCGGTTCTGATATTGATTGGCGGATTTCCGGGAATGCCATTTTTAGACACTCCCGGTTTTTGTATTTGGTACCACGCGAAGTGGGGGTACGGTACCACGCGAAGTGACAGTAGGAATCTGTTTTTTACAGCGTTCTGTTTTGAGTTTTTGGCGCTGTTTCTGTTCGGATTTCCACCCTGCTATTTCATCGTCTGAGACGTTCCGCCATTCATCCGTTGACCGGGTGAAGTTGTGAGCCGTTGGCAGGTATGTCAGGCGATAGGTGGAAGGCTGATTGCTGCCGGCCCACCGCCCACCTCGAACGAACCTGAGTAGGCCCATAAATTCGCATTCAACGATTGCAGGCTTAACCTTGCTGGCAGTTAACCCATAATTTATGAATTGATCATGCGTGACGATTAAACGCCCGTTTTCTGTCCCTGCATGGTTCATATGCTCGATATGCAGGCGATCCAGTAACTTCCGGGCATTCACGCTCAAGCCGCGCCATGCAGGGCTTATAAGCAATTCTCTGGACAGCCAGATCCACGGCTCGTCCGTCGGGGGTTTCATCACCCGGCTTATGAGCCCGGATTGTTTGCCGGAACTGCGCCCGGTGGCATCGGGCTTGCTGCTAACCGTTCCCATTTATCCGGCCTCGCCCGCCCGCCATTGCCGGAACGTCTCAGGAAGGCGGTCCAGGGCGTCGATTCCGTCTGGTGAAGGGGTAACTGCGGCGCGACAATCAAGATGAGAGAGTAGCGTCAATCAAGGTGAGAGTGGCGGG
>JABMNT010000103.1 GCA_013203595.1 Rhodospirillales bacterium | reverse complement strand
CGCCCTAGAACACCAGTTCGTCTTCCTCGCCGCCACTGGCGATCACAATTTCGCCGGCGTCGGCCAGCGCCTTGGCGATCTGCACGATCGCTGACTGGGCCTCGTCGACATCTTTCAGACGCACCGCACCCAGGGCTTCCATGTCTTCCTTCATCATCTTGCCGGCGCGTTCCGACATGTTGGCGAAGAACAGCTCGCGGACTTCTTCAGACGCACCTTTCAGGGCCAGCCCCAGCTGGTCCTTTTCGGTTTGCCGCAGCAGCATCTGAATGCCGCCGGAATCAACGTTTGACAGATCGTCAAAGGTGAACATCAGGCTCTTGATCCGTTCCGCAGACTCCCGGTTGCGTTCTTCGAGCGCGGTCATGAACCGGTTTTCCGTATTGCGGTCCAGATTGTTGAAGATATCGGCCATCACTTCATGGCTGTCGCGGCGCGCCGTGCGGGCCAGGTTGGTCATGAACTCGGAGCGCAGGGTGCGCTCCACATGATCGAGAATGTCTTTCTGCACGGCCTCCATGCGCAGCATCCGCATGATGCATTCCATGGAGAAATTCTCCGGTAAAATCGCCAGCACCCGCGAGGCATGGTCGGGCTTGATCTTCGACAATACCACAGCCACCGTCTGCGGGTATTCGTTTTTCAGGTAATTGGCCAGCACCGCTTCGTTCACATTGCCCAGCTTGTCCCACATGGTGCGACCGGCGGGACCCCGCATTTCTTCCATGATCTGGGCCACGCGCTCTTCCGGCAGGGCCCCCATCAGCAACCGCTCCGTCGACGAATAGGAACCGACCAGACCGCCCGCCGACGACAACTGATCGGCAAATTCGACGAACAGGCGTTCAATCATCGAGGCATTGACCGAACCCAGCGACGACATCGCCTGCGACAAATCGCGGATCTCTTCGTCGTCCATCCGCTCGAACAACTTGGCGGAATTGTCGGTGCCGATGGCCAGCATGAAAATACCCGCCTTCTGTACACCCGATAAACTCCGGTAGTCGTCTTTGACGCGTGCCATGGCTCGTTCCTATCCGTTACGTCTCTTGATACATCCATGCACGGATAATCGAAAGGGCTTTCTCAGGATGCTTGTCGACAATTTCACCGACCTTCTTGACGGAAGACGCCTTAACCCGTCCTTCAACCCGGTCGATATCGATCAGTTCCTCGAACTGCTCTTCTTCGCCACCGGCGTCTGACGGGGCAGGGACGCCCGATCCGCCGCCCGGCCCGGCCAGGGCCGGGGCACCGCTGACCTGATCCGCCAGCAGTCGTTCACTGGCAGCCTGGGCTGCGGAAGCCGCATTCGAGGTGGCTTCAAAGGCTCTGGATATGAGCGGGCGGACGACCAGCAGGATTACGAGAAGGACAAGAATGCCGAGAACCAGCAGTTCTGCCATGCGGATCAAATCGTTTTTGCCAAGGCCGAAAAACACCTGCAGGGCTTCTTCTTCTTCGATGGCGTCACGGAATTCCATGTTGATGACTTCGATAGAATCGCCACGATCCGCGTCATACCCGATGGCGCCCTTTACCAGATCGCTCAGCAGTCCCATTTCGTCTTCGGGGCGCGGCTTCGGCGTGAGAACGCCGTTTTCGTCGGGCAGGCGGTCATAATCGACGAGGACGGCAACCGACAATTTCTTGATGATACCGGCTTCACGGATGTGGTTGATGGTTTTTTTGGAAATTTCGAAGTTGACGGTTTCTTCGGTTCGGTTCTCAGCCGATGTGCTGGACTGACTGTCCCCGGAATTGGTGTTTGCGTCAGGCAGGTTGGTGCCGACGGTGATTGGCGGTGTGCCTTCCGCATCCCGCGCCGATGCGGTTTCTTCAATTGACTGGGTCGATCGCACCACCTGGCCTTCCGGATCAAAGGTTTCCTCATTGGTGCTGATGCGGTCGAAATCCATTTCTGCATGGACTTCAGCGCGAACCCGGCCAAAACCAACTGTTTTTTCAAGCAGTTCTTCGATTGTCCTGGACAACCGGTTTTCCATAACCCGGTTTCTTTCCTCAATTTTTGACGATACAGCGCCGACACTGTCGGTATCTTCAAAACCGGCCGCTAATAGTTTGCCTTTGTTATCAACGACGGAGATCCGTTCCGGGGTTAATGACGGAACCGCGGCAGCGACCAGATGCTGTACCGCGGAAACCTGTTCGCTGCTCAGGCGGGTCGAGCCACGCATGCGCAGGAAAATGGAGGCGCTTGGCTCCTGTTTTTGCCGGCTGAAAAGCTCGCGTTTTGGTAATACCAGGTGAACCCGTGCGCCCTTAACGGAGTTGAACGCTTCAATCGTCCGCTGCAATTCACCTTCCAGGGCACGAATGTATTGGACATCCTGGAGAAATTTTGTGGTTCCGATGCCATCGCTTTTATCAAACAGTTCGTACCCCAGGACGTTGCCACCCAGTCCCTGTTCAGCCAGTTGCAGGCGGATGCGGGTCACTTCGTTGGAGGGAACCAGAATTTCCTTACCTCCCTGTTTAAGCTCATATTTCAGACCCAGGGATTGCAATTGCGAGGTGATCCGCGTGGAATCTCCTGATTCAAGACCGCTATACAGGGGTTCCATGCTCGGCGAGGTAAACTTGGTGATAAAAATGATAAAGAAGATGATCAGGGCTAGAAATAACCCGCCCACACCTAAAATTCGTCCCGGTCCGATATTTTTGAAGGCCTGGCCTATAGTTTCCACGAATTTTCCCCGTTCATTGTCCTGGTCCATACAAAGACGATGGAGGCCTTCCGTGGCTGAAACCCGGTTGGATCATCTCGTCCTTAGACGCATCCTAACGTCCGGACTCTGAACAAGAAGTTAACGCTAGGCAATATTTGCCGACTGGAAATGTTTTTTAGGGGTGCTGTTTCAGGGTGGCAATCAGACCATCAGGAGCGGTCATAGGCATCGTGGCGGGGGCTGCTGTCGCGGTATTTTTTGATTTTTGTGGTCCTCAGGCCCTGCACACCATGGCTTTCAAGCAGGCGCTGCCACGATCTGAACTCGTCAACCGTCAGGTTGTAGCGCCGGCAGGCCTCTTCCAGGGACAGCAAACCACCTCTGACGCCGGCGACGACTTCCGCCTTGCGACGGATAACCCAGCGTTTGGTGGTCGGTGCGGGAAGATCGTCGAGGGACATTTTTTTCCCCAATGGACCAATCACCAGTTTTTTCGGAGGCGGTCTGCCTCCGTCGGCCGGGGTGTTTGACGTGTGGGTTGTGGTCCTGTCGGTCACGGCACTTCTATGTCCTGTTGTGGATTGTGGAAATCTTAGCCACAGGCTCTTAAAGAAAGACTAAAAAATGTGGTTAACAGGGCGTTGACGCTAAAAAAGATGATTTTGTTTGATTTTACCTGCTGCCGTTTGCTGATTACAGTGGGTTTTGTTTGGAAAGGTGAATATGGCAGGCAAAAAATCAAAATCAGGGAAGCGAAAGGCTTCCGGTGAAGGAGCCGCCAAACCGGCAGTTTCGCCTGCAAATATCGATCTCGCCCTGCAATTTCATAAGCAGGGGGACTTCGATGGTGCGCAGTCTCTCTACCAAAAAATTCTCGAACAGCAGCCGGATCACGGCCGCTGTCTGTATTTTCTGGGATTGCTCCTGAGCCAGCGGGGGGCGTTGCAGCAGGCGGCCGGTTATATGGCCCGGGGGCTCGCCATCGATCCGTCATCGCCGAGCGGCCATAACAATCTGGGAACCGTCTATCAGCGGCTCAATCAGCCTGCCAACGCAGAAAAAAGTTTTCTGGCGGCGATTGAACGGGATGGCGGGTTGCTTGAAGCGCATATCAATCTGGGCAGTATTTACCAGGCGGAGGGAAGGCCGGCGGAGGCGGAAGCCTGTTTCATTCGGGCTTTGAAAATCAATCCTGATTCCGCCGAAGCCTGTGTCAATCTGGGGGCTGTCCGTCGCCTGACCGGGCAGTTAAAAGATGCCGAAATGATTTTGCGCCACGCCGTGCAATGTGCGCCCGGTCTGGCCTCGGCGCATAATCACCTGGGTATTGTCCTGCACGAGCAGGAGCGGTTGCAAGATGCGTTTATGGCCTTCAAGGCGGCGCTTGAAATTGATCCCGGTTTCATTGATGCCTATAACAATATGGGCTCGGTGTTTCGAGACCAGAACCAGACCGATGCGGCGCTGGCCTGTTACAACAAGGCCCTGTCACTGGATGACAATTGCGCCGATGCCCATAACAACATAGGGGCCGTGCTGCAAAGCCTTGGCAGGCTGGACGAGGCGGAACTGCATTTCCGCCGTGCCAATGACCTGCGCCCCGATTTCCCGCCGGCCCTGATGAACCTGGGCACGGTCCTGCACAAATCCGGCCGCCACGGTGAGGCCCGGGACCTTTACGAACGGGCGATCGCCGTCGACGCGCAGTATCCACAAGCGCATTTTGGTCTGGCCGAATTGATATTATATATGGGCGAGGACCTGAAGCCGGGCTGGCTGGAGCATTTCTGGCGCTGGAAAAAGCCGGAACTGCGGGACCAGTGGCGGCATTTTGACTGTCCGATGTGGCGCGGTGAGGAACTGGATGACAAGTCTATCGTGGTCTGGGGCGAGCAGGGGATTGGCGAGGAAATTCTGTACGCGACCATGATTCCGGATCTGATCGAACGCGGCGCACGGGTGATTGTGGAATGTGAAAACCGCCTGCTCCCCCTGTTTGCAAGGGCCTTTCCCGGGGCAACATGCCTGGCCAGAGACGACGCCTCAGATTGGTCTGAAACTGCCGATTATCATTGTGCCGCCGCCGATCTGGGGGCCTGGCTACGCCCCGATATGCCGTCCTTTCCGGAACGGGGACCCCTTCTGCAAGCCGATCCGGCCCGCCGCGATGCGCTCCGGCACGCCTACAAGGCGGGTGGTGATGGCCCGCTCATCGGCATTTCCTGGTTCAGCCGCAATCCGGAAATGGGGTGGGAAAAATCTATTGATTTGCAGGCCTGGGCACCGTTTCTGAAAAGCGCCGGCCCGGCGACATTTGTCGATCTGCAATATGGCGATACAGGCAGCCAGCGCGAAGTCTTTGAAGCGGTCACCGGCATAGGCCTGATCCACGACGACAGCATTGATCAAATGCGCGATCTGGAGGGGTTTGCGGCCCAGATCGCAGCCCTGGATCTGGTCATTTCCATATCCAACACCACGGTCCATATGGCGGGTGCTCTGGGCGTGCCGACCTGGTGTCTGCTCTCGTCGGCGCCTTTGTGGCGGTGGTTCAAGGATCGCGAGGACTGTCCCTGGTACCCGTCCGTGCGGTTTTTCCGCCAGGGCGCGCGGGGCAACTGGGACGCGGTGATTGCCCGTGTCGGCGCGGCCCTGGCACAGCGGTTCGGCTGACAACTGCGATCGATATCAGGACAAGGTGAAGGCCGGGTTGGCGGATGGCCAAAGGGCCCGGCAATGATCCGAAGATCATCACCGGGCCCCCTGGGTTGGGACGGGGGTTGTGGAATGGGGGCTAACGTTTAACTCTCAGCAGTTCCTCAAGCATTTCGTCAGCCGTCGAGATGATCTTGGCGGATGCGGAGAAGGCGCGCTGGACAACGATCATTTTGGTGAACTCGGCACCAATATCAACCGTTGACTGCTCAAGAGAGGCCTGGGTGATTTGTCCAGAGGGTCCGTTATCTGCGGTTCGCAGGGTCGGGTCACCCGACGCCTCGGTCGAGTTCCAGACGTTACCTGTGCGGTTGCCAAGCGAGTTCACGTTGACGAAGGTTGCCAGGGGGATCTGGTAAACCGGGCGGGTTTCACCATTGTCGAAGAGCGCGGTGACCAGACCATCGTTACTGATCGTGACGCCGGCGAAAGTTCCAAATTGCGAACCGTTCTGGGTGATGAAGGCCGGGGTGAACTCGCCACCAAACTGGGTCATCCCGTTGGCCGAGGCAATGTCACCAAAATCAAGGGTGATCTGCGG
>JABMNT010000102.1 GCA_013203595.1 Rhodospirillales bacterium | reverse complement strand
GCCGAGCGGGGTTTATTCAAGACCCGCCTGAAAGGGGTTGAAGCCGTGGTCCACAACCAGGACAACCGGGAGCATGACCTGCTGGATTCCGATGACTATTACCAGTTCGAAGGGGGCATGACGGCGGTGGTGCGGTCACTGTCCGGGAGCCAGCCGGTGGTCTATCACAACGACCATTCACGCCCCGAGAGTCCGAAGATCCGCAACCTGGAAGACGAAATTGGACGCGTGGTCCGGGCCCGCGTGGTCAATCCGAAATGGATCGCCGGTGTTATGCGCCACGGCTACAAGGGGGCTTTCGAAATGGCGGCGACAGTGGACTATCTGTTTGCCTTCCAGGCAACGGCCCATTGTGTGAAGGATCATCATTTTGATGCGGTGTTCGACGCTTATCTGAATGACCCGCAGGTTCGCCAGTTTCTCCAGGATCACAACCCGGCAGCCCTCCGGGAGATGACGGAACGGCTGCTTGAAGCCCAGGACCGGGGCCTGTGGAAATCTCGCCGCAATGATACCCATCAGGCGCTCAAAGATATTCTGGAACAGGCATGAACGATATCCAGGCCCGCAAAAATGTCCTGATTGCGGCGCTGTGGATGGTCGGAACCCTGGCCTCATTTACGGCAATGGCCTTGAGTGTCCGCGAACTTTCCGAAACCATGTCGACCTTCCAGCTGTTGTTTTTCAGAAGCCTGGTTGGCTTGCTGGTGGTCAGCTGTCTGGTCTGGCGGACAGGCTGGGTTCAGATCAGAAGCCAGCAACTGGGCCTGCAGATCTTCAGGAATATCATTCATTACGGCGGCCAGTTCGGCTGGTTCGTCGGCATTGCCCTGCTGCCCCTGGCCGAGGTTTTTGCCATCGAATATACGGTGCCGATCTGGACCATGATCTTCGCCATTCCGATTCTGGGTGAACGACTGACGGCCATGCGAATCCTGGTGGCGGCGATCGGGTTTACCGGTGTGTTGGTTATCCTGCGCCCGGGCATCGAGATAATCGATGTCGGTGCCCTGGCGGTGATCGGCGCTGCCGTCTGTTATGCCTTTGCCCATGTGTTCACTAAAAAGCTGTCGCGCACTGACAGCAATCTGGCCATTCTGTTCTATATGACCGTTGTCCAACTGCCGCTTGGTCTGATCCCCTCGCTTGGCGACTGGTACTGGCCGCAATTGGCGGAATGGCCGCTGATCACCATCGTCGGCTTATCGGCCCTGTCGGCACATTACTGTCTGACCTCGGCCTTCCGGCTGGCCGATGCCTCGGTTGTCGCACCCATGGACTTCCTGCGCCTGCCCCTGGCGGCAACCCTGGGGGTACTGATTTACAATGAACCGCTGGACCCCTTTGTCTTTATCGGCGCGGTCATCATTATGATCGGGATAACCGTGAATATCCGTAAAGGATAAGGGATGCTTCGCGTTGCTGCCGGCCCCCGATTTACGAAGTACGGGAATTTGAAAACTGACTTAACAACTTAGTCAACACGTCAATAGACGCTGTCGTTAACAGGTCGACGGAGTTTTCATAAACTTTTTTACCGATCTTATTTTGCCTGGCCAGCATGTCCCAGTAATGGGGAGACATTGTCCGGTCGCGGAGCAGTGATTGGAGTTCGGCTGTGGTGAATATATCCGCATAGACACCGGCTAAAATAACATCCCACTGGTCCCCATGCTTTTCGACAACAGACCTTGTTTCGTCTGCCATGGCTTTCAGGAGCGCGGTTTCACTGGTCCGGGTTTTCAGTTTTTTGTAGAGTTCTGTTTCCGTTACCACCTGCATGATCAGCACCGGGAAATTTGCGTTGAGACCGGATTTTTTGACAAAATCAAGGGCGGCTTTAAAGGTATGGGAGTCAGAATTGCGGCGATCTGTCGGGGTATCTGAATCGGCGGCGGAAGGTTTTGAACCGCCGTGACCCCAGGGCCGGTCGCGCCACATTGAATTGGATGGATCGTGTTTTTCAATCATTTCATCCAGTGACGGGGAGCCATCCCGGTTGTCGGGACCCCGCGCCGTAAGCGCCCTGGCGATTCTGGTGGAGCCGACTTCACTCAATATGACGACACAGTCTTCGGGGGTCAGGTTTCGCTTTTTTGCCTCTGCCACGGACATTTTGAATGTTTTCTCGCTCGACCATTCCGGCGCGTCCTCGATTGAGTCCGAAATAGCTCCAATACAGACGACATTATCGGTTGCCTCTTTCAGGGTTGAGTGAACACCCACCGGGCGGACCACCTCGGTCCGGGTGGTCGCGGGTTCAGTCACCGGAGTTGGGACTTGCGAGACCGGTGCGGCATCCCTGGGTGCCGTTTGACAACCGGTCAGGAGGCCAACAAGGATCAGCGATGCGGATACACGGGATCGGATAATCATAAAGCCGTGAGCCATTCTTTGCCCCTGTCCTGATGGTTTAAAGGTCACTCCTATATTCTAGATTAGGTGAAATCAGGGAGTATGCGAATATAAAAATGCTGTTTTTGTTTAAACCGGCGGCGATAAACGGTTTCTATTGTCGGAATATGGGGGGGTTAAATGGATATCTAGGAAGTCAATCCGAGCCGCTGATGCCACTCAGCTATACTTTCTGTTGGATATTCATCAAAAACCTGGTCCGTGCCGGAGGCAGGTACGGGGACCCATGCCGCTTTCGAGCCGACCATGAGATAGGTGTATTCGGGAGGGATGGGCAGTTCCGTATCAATGGCCCCGGCATGCGGATGCACAAGGTCCGGCCAGCGGGGGTCCCAAACCCACAGATGGCTGCCGCATTGACGGCAAAACTTGCGCTGGGCCGGGCTCACATCATCGGGTTGACCCAGGGAGGACTTTGACCTGGCCTGATAAATACCCAGGTGATCTTCGCCCTGAACCACCAGGGTGTTGGCATCGGCCGACAGGTTTATGGCAAAACCGCCGCTGCCTGCGGTTTTACGGCAGATAGAACAAAAACAGATATTGAATGGATAGGGGTGGATTGACTGCACAGAAAACCGCACCGACTGACAATGACAGGAGCCTTCGAGTTGCATGTTCACCTTCCACAGAATGCATTGATTATTGACTGGCCCAGATAATCCGGCTGATCCAGTCGACTTTTTCAATGTCCATGGATCGGTCTTCATTGCTGCCGTTGATGGACAGCAATTCAATACGTTTTGTCGACTGGCGTTGCAGGATCTTGGCCAGGACTTCACCGTCACGGGTCTTTAAAACCACCCGGTCACCGCGGCGGATGTTTGCCGTCGGGGAAATGATCAGGGTATCACCGTCCCGGAACACCGGCTGCATACTGTCGCCGTTCACTTCCAGGGCAAAAACCTTGGGGTCCGAAAACCCGGGAAAAGGGATTTCATCCCAATTTGTCCCGGTCGGGATACCACCACTTTCGAAATATCCCTGCGAGCCAGCCTGGGCGAAACCGATCAGCGGGATATTGCGGTAGACCCCGGCACCCCCGCTTTCTCCAATATAGGAGACATATTCATTAAAACTTGCACCGGTTGCCGACAGCACCTTGGCGATGCTTTCGGTACTGGGCCAACGCAGTTTGCCTTCCGGTGTAATGCGTTTGCTTTTGTTGAAAGTGGTCGGGTCCAGTCCGGCCCGCTTTGCCAGACCGGAGGCAGAAAATTTATATTCGGACGCGAGTTTGTCGAGGGCTCGCCAGACGTCAGCATGTTTCAACATGGGAACATTGTCTTATAATTCCTGCATTTAGTCATTAGGAATATATAAGGGTTTTCGGGGCCATTTTCTAGGTTTTAATTCTTGGGTGATAAGTATATTTAGCTTTAATAGGAAATTGAATCCAAAACACAATACGGGTTTTGGGCGGGCACCCGTCCGGGATCAGCGGCACCCGCCGTCTTATCCGTCCTGATTGATCTTCTGTATCAGGGCGTTTTTGATGGTATTGGCCAGCAACGGGTCGGACTGACAGGTGCCGGCGGCATGGTGACCACCGCCGCCGTACTTGAGCATCAGATCACCTATATTGGTTTTTGAGGAGCGGTCAAATATTGACTTGCCGACGGCAAAAACCACATTCTGTTTATCACGCCCCCACATCACGTGCATGGAGATATTGCACTGGGGCATCAGGGCATAAATCATGAAGCGGTTGCCAACAAATACGGTTTCTTCCTCTCTTAAATCGAGCACAACAAGATTGCCGTGGACGGAAGAACAGCGTTTGACCTGGCCTTTAAACAGTTCGGCCTGTTCCCTGTAAAACTCCACCCGTTCCTTGACGTCCTCGATTTCCAGGATCTGCTCAATGGTCTTCTCCTGGCAATATTCGATCAGGCTCATCATCAGTTCATAATTGGGGATTCGGAAACCACGGAAGCGGCCCAGTCCGGTACGTGAATCCATTATGAAGTTGATCAGCGCCCAGCGTTGCGGATTGAGGACTTCTTCCATATTGTATTGGGCGGAATCCCCCTGATCGACCGCGTCCATCAGTTCCGTCGATACCTTCGGCAGGGCGTCTGCTCCGCCGTAATATTCGTAGACGACCCGGGCGGCCGAAGGTGCCTCCGGAATTATGATATGGTTGTCGTGTTTTTTGCCGAGCCGGGTGATTTCGCTCATGTGGTGATCAAAGGACAGATAGCATCCCGGCACATAAGGCAGGTTGGTGGTGATGTCATTTGACGTGATATCAATACGTCCTTCCTGCATGTCATTGGGATGAACAAACAGGATATCATCGATCATGTCGAGCTGCTCGAGGATCACGGCGCAAACCAGGCCATCGAAATCGCTGCGCGTCACAAGACGGTATTTGGCACCAGGTTCCGGAACACCGCGCGGTGGTCCCGCATCGATGCCCAGCAGATCATCGAAATCATCCTCGTCGCTGGTCCGCGCAGGGGCCGCAGACCTGGCGGTGGTAACAGGTGGTGGTGCTTCAGCCGGAGCATTGGAGCTGGCCTCGCCGTCACTGGCGGGCTCAGGTGATTCCTGCGGCATGGGTTGACGGACGTTGGCAGCTGGGTTGGCGGCTGCGGCCGCGGGCGCTGGGGCCGGCGCATGCAGAACCGAACCGATCCGGGCCTGGGCGAACCAGTCGAGAAACAGCTCGACATCCTTGCCACTGAATGCCGGGCCCCGGTGCGGGATCAGGTGATCGATATCCAGCTCCGTAACCCGGGCCAGCCAGTCGTCGCGGGCCCGTTCCGAGCCGAACCAGCGGCCATGATAGTCTTCCATGAAACTGGTATGGGCTTCGAAATTATCGACAACAAATTCGCCGGTCGCATTGGCCGTGTTCAGAGCCGAACCGATGGACCCGGCATAGAGGACTTTTGCATAGGGGTCATAAACACTGAAGGCGGCCGGCGCATGCAGATAATGGGACGGAATCAACTGCAGGGTCCTGTCGTTGGCAATGCTCACGGCGCCGCCATCGTCACCCAGGGAATTAATTGTGCATTCGCTGTCCAGATGGCCGATAAGATCGGCCCACAAAGACGGTGCTGAAATCCTCAGGCTGTCCTGGCAGACCTGGCGCCACAGGGGAACCGATGACGACGCGTCCGGATCCGGCGAGGTCAGCACCAGATTGTCAATTTTATCGATGGTGACGAGGCCGGTGAGCGCCGATAGATGAGCCGGAAAAACCTCGATGCCACCGGGATCAACCAGGGTTGCGGACTCAGCGCTGATCAGGACAACCAGATTGGTATCGGCGACATGCCCCGGACGCTCGGGATCACGACCCAGGATTACCCATTGATGATCGCCTTTGGAGAATAAAGTATGGGTCTTCATGGGCGGGTACTTTCCCCGTTCAGCCAACAAATTAAAACAATACCGACAGTTCGCATAACCAGGCCACGCATGGTGGATAAACCATGGCGGTCACACGAGCGCCTCTTTCGATACCAGTCTTTGCGAGTCTAGGAAAGGTCAAAGGATTGGTCAACGGCGAACCGACATTGAGTGACCATAGAATTGCGGCTTTCCCGGTTGCCGGGAAATACGCCTGTTCGCATACCCTGGTACGGCAAAATCAGACGATCAGCCCTGCCCGGATCATAATGATAACTATTAACTATTATCATGTTAATTTAAATTTATAAATTAATTAACATGATAATTGTTAATTTAGTCAAAACCTCTGTATTTACTCGGCCGCCTGGCGTGCGCTTTCGATGATGCCCAAAATCTCCCGGGCCGCATGCGGAATGTTGGTACCGGGACCGTAGATCGCAGAAACCCCTTTGGCTTTCAGGAAGGCATAGTCCTGGGCCGGGATAACACCGCCGCAGACGACCAGAATATCGCCACCCCCTGCGGCCCTCAAATCCTCAATCATTTGCGGCACCAGAGTCTTGTGCCCGGCCGCCTGGCTGGACACGCCGATCACGTGAACATCGTTTTCAATGGCCTGGCGGGCCGCTTCATCGGGGGTTTGAAACAGCGGGCCGATGTCCACATCGAAACCGATGTCGGCGAAAGCCGTGGCAATCACCCGGGCCCCGCGATCGTGCCCGTCCTGCCCCATCTTCACGACCAGCATGCGCGGCCGGCGGCCTTCGTTGCTGGCAAAGGCGGCAACATCATCGCGGATTTTCACAAACCCGGCATCGCCTTCATAGGCGGCACCGTAAACCCCGGTAATGGATCTGATTTCGGCTTTGTAGCGGCTATAGACCTGTTCCAGGGCGTCGGAAATTTCACCAACCGAGGCCCGGGCGCGGCTGGCGTCGATAGCCAGCTCAAGCAGGTTGCCCTCGCCTGAGCGTGCGGCCTGGGTCAGTGCCTCAAGGGTTGCCTGACAGCGTGCACTGTCACGGGTCGCCCGGATATGTTGCAGGCGTGCGACCTGCTGGGTACGCACCACCTCATTGTCGACATCGAGAATTTCCAGTGGATCCTCCGTCTCGCGGGCATAGGCGTTGACGCCAACCACCCGTTCCTCGCCGCGGTCGATGCGCGCCTGGCGACGGGCGGCGGCTTCCTCAATGCGTTGTTTGGGCATGCCGGCGGCAACCGCCTTGGTCATGCCACCGAGCGCTGCCACTTCGTCGATCAATTTGCGGGCTTCGGTGACCAGCGAATGGGTCAGGCTTTCCACATAGTAACTGCCACCCAGGGGATCGATCACCCTGGCAATTCCGGTTTCTTCGGCGATCACCAGCTGGGTGTTGCGGGCAATGCGAGCGGAAAACGGGGTCGGCAGGGCAATCGCCTCGTCAAGGGCGTTGGTATGCAGCGACTGGGTACCGCCGAGAACCGCGGCCAGCGCCTCGATGGTTGTGCGGATGACATTGTTGTAGGGGTCTTTTTCGGTCAGCGAAACGCCCGAGGTCTGGCAATGGGTGCGCAGGATCAGGGAGCTTTGGTTCTTCGGCTTGAAGTCCTGCATCAGTTCACACCACAGCAGGCGGGCGGCCCGCAGCTTGGCAATTTCCATAAAGAAGTTCATGCCGATGCCGAAGAAGAAACTGAGGCGCGGTGCAAAGTCATCGACGTTTAGCCCCTTCGACAGGGCCACATTCACGTATTC
>JABMNT010000101.1 GCA_013203595.1 Rhodospirillales bacterium | reverse complement strand
ATGTTCACGCCAATATTGGAGTGGTGATTACCTAAGATCCAATGTCATGTCCTGCATGTCCGCTAATGGGATTAAACAAAACTAGTAAACCCCTCACAGCAAGAGTCCGCACTGTCCCACTTGCGGAAGCCTTGTAGAGCCAGCCTGGTTATGAATCCCGCAGAACCGATATTCACTTATTATTCTTCCAGAACAGGCCACGGCTGCCAAAGGCCAGGGGCCGGGATGCGGGTTCTGGGGTTAAAAACGTCTGGTCGCAAACTTGAATGGTTTATGCCGGCCGCCTAGCGCAGCCCGTCAAGCCAGCCGAGCCCGGCCTCGGTGCCGTTTTGCGGCCGGTATTCGCAACCCACATAGCCTTCATAACCAAGCCGGTCCATGAGAGCGAACAGATAGGGATAGTTGATTTCACCGACATTCGGCTCGAACCGTTCGGGCACACCGGCGATTTGCACATGTTTGGTTATATCCAGATCCAGCTCGAACCGGGTAGCCAGGTCACCGGTCATAATCTGCACGTGGTAAAAATCAAACTGCAGGCCGGTGTTGGGGCGGTCAACAGCGGCAATAACAGCCCGTGCGCCGGCGTTTTGCGAAATCATATAGCCCGGAACATCACGGGTATTGAGGGGCTCGATGATAACTGTCACGCCGATCTCGGCAAAGGCATCGGCACAATAGCGATAGTTGGTCACATAGGTCTCGAAGGCCTTCTCGACGGTCACCGCGCCCGGCAGGATGCCGGCCATCATATGCACGGTTTTGTTGCCAAAGACTCGGGCGTATTCGAGGCCGACACCGACGGTGTCCTGAAATTCCTGCTCGCGCCCCGGAATTGCCGCCATGCCCTTGTCGCCGGCTTCCCAGTCACCGGGCGGCAAGTTGAAAAGGGCCAGTTCCTGGCCGTTTTTCTCCAGCTTTTCAGCAATAACCTCGGCCTTGTGGGCATAAGGAAAGAGAAATTCAACGGCATCAAAACCATTGGTTTTGGCAGCGTCGAAACGCGCGAGAAACTCAACTTCATTGAACATCATCGTCAAATTGGCAGCAAAGCGGGGCATCCGTCTGTCCTTTTATCTGTCGTTATATCGTCTCTGTCGTTACATCGCCGTTAGCGGCTGATCAATGCCTGGATCCCTGTTATAAAATCGAATCCAGGACCCGGATCAGCTGATCAACTTCATCTTCGGTGTTGTAGTGCGCCATCGAACAGCGAACAACACCGTCCTCAATATCGGCGATCCCCAGTGCCTCAAGCAAACGATTGGCATAGAAATTTCCATTGGCGATGGCGACTTTGTGCGCACCGACCAGACCGGCGATCTCGGCCGAGGCAAGCCTGTCCGAGGTAAAACCAAAGGTCGCGCAGCGCGCTTCACGATCCCCGGTCTGGCGACCCAACAGGCGAACTCCCGGTTTTGAGGTGATGAAATCAACAAACTTTCCGGCCAGAACCTCTTCATGTCTGGAGGCGATTTCATAGACCGAGCCGACCCGGTCAAATAGGGTGTTCGAACTGGACGGGAAATGATGAACGGCGAGCGCATCAAAATAGTCGGCAATACCGGCCAGGGCGGCAATTGATTCATGGTTGGGGCCAGCCGGGTTCAGTTTATGGGTGGTGTCGTCGTTGGCGATGAAATAATGATACTGGTTGGTGGCTTCAACAAGCCGTGCCCGCTTGCCGTACAGACAGCCCATGTGGGGGCCGAACACCTTGTAGAAACTGAACAGATAAAAATCCACATCCCAGGCTTTGACATCGACATGGCGGTGCGGTGCATAGGCGCCGCCATCAACACAGACCATGGCTCCCGCCGCGTGAACCTTATCGGTTATCTGTACCACATCATTGATATCACCGGTGATGTTCGAGACATGCGGGAAGGCGACCAGCCGGGTTTTCTCACTGAGCAGGCGATCCAGAAGGTCAATTTCCAGCTGCCCGGTATCGGGGTGGACCGGCCATTCAACAATTTTCAGACCGAATTCCGCGAGCCGCCGCCAGGCCCCTGAATTGGCCTCGTGGTTGAGGTTGGTTATGATAATTTCATCGCCGGCCTGCCACAGCGGGCGCAGGGCCTGGGCCAGCACATAGACATTGATCGATGTGGATGCCGAGATCACAACTTCGTCGCCATCCGCACCGATCATATCGGCCATCAAATGATGCCCCAGGTCGATCCGTTCCTGGGCTTTATGGGAAAGCGGGAAGGGGTAGCCCGGCTGTACCTGACACTCGCTCATATAACTGGTCATGCGCCGGATTACGCTTTCGGGAACAAAGGCGCCACCGGCATTTTCAAAAAACGCCCAATCCCAGCACGCCTCGGGAAACTGGGCGCGCACATAGTCCAGGTCCAGCTTTATGGAATCGGTCATTTATTTGTCCTCGATTAAAATGAAAATCTCAATTGCCGCCATAGGTGGCGATCATCATCATCATATTGGCCACCCGTTCCGGGTCGTCATCAAATTTCAGGCCCAGTTCACCGTCGCGAACCCAGACCACGATTGCCGAAAAATCACCCAGTTTATCCATTTTCAGGCGCACCCGCTCGCCCCGCGGCAATGCCCAGGCGGCCCGCGCACGAATACCGCCATTTGAGACGTCAGTGACCTCGCAGGAAATTGTCTTGTCGCCAAATACAATTTCCGTAGAAAATAAAACGCCCTTGCGTTCGTGTTCACGAAGATTGTCAAAATGAAAGACCATGGATTTCCTGCCTGCCTGTGTGAACCCGTAAGGTAGGGGTGATTAGGATTGCTGGCAAGAAAACATCACCCAAAACCTCTCGAACAACCTTATCCCAAATAAAATAAAAACCCGGCAAACGGCGTCACCAGCTTTCGGTCAATGGCTTGCCCGTCGACTTCAAATGTATTAAGTATTTGACCCTGATTATTACAATAAAGAGCGTTGGTTCAGTGATGAAAAATTCAAAGACTGTGTTAATTGACAATAATCCCGGCCGCAACTGCCAAACCTACGGCATCGCCCGTGAGTTGGGCACCGATGTTGACCTCATTCACGAACCGTCAATCGGGGTTGTTGGCAACAAGGGCGACTCGCAGTGTTATTTTGGTGTCGGCCAGAAAGTCGGCATTATTCACGACGCCCTGCGCAACCGGATCGGCACGGAACCGGGCAAACTGGCCATGCGGCTGGTCCAGCCGGAGTTCACCGTCGCCACCTCGGACGGCATGCGCAATGGCACCAAGGAAATGCGCTATTCCCTGATCGGACGCGAAGTCACCAACGACACGCTTTGTGAACATCTCAGTGCGACCGGTCTGGAAGGCGTGATCGCCGTTGTCGCCTGTGACAAACCGCCGGTCGGTACCCTGGCCGCCATTCTCGAGCACAACAGGCCGGCCATTATCATGTCCGATGGCTCAATCCGGCCGGGTGTCGATTCGAAAACCGGCGAAGCCATCGATCTTGTGACCAGCTATCAACTGGCCGGCAGCACTGATGAAGCCATGAAACGCCGCATCGCCCTCGAGTCATGCCCCGGCTTCGGCAGCTGCGGCGGCATGTTCACCTATAACACCATGCAAACCTTCATTGCCGTGGTCGGCATGCAGCCGCTGCATATGGTCTCGCCCGCGTCCCAGGACGAGCGCCGGTTACAGGAGTTCCCTGATCAGCTTATCGATTACCTGGCAAAAATGCTGAAGGACGGCATCACGCCACGCGATATCGTGACCCGGGATTCGATCCGCAATGCGATTATTGTTGCCATGTCTGTGGGCGGCTCAACAAATGTGATGTTGCATGCGCCGGAAATTGCCCGGGCCGCCGGCTACAAGGACTTCGCAAAAGACATCATGAGCGCCGAAGAATTCAACCATTTGTCGGAGAATGTCATCCCGGTGGTTGTCAATGCTCGGCCCTTTGGAAAGTATTCCATGGTCGACATCGACGCCAAGGGCGGTATCCAGGTTATCGTCAAGGATCTGATGAAGGCCGGCCTGCTCAATGGCGACGTGCTGACCTGCACCGGCGAGACGCTGGCCCAGCAAATTGAGAGATTGTCGCCACCGGACCCGGATGGCGACGTTATTTACAGCGTGCAAAAGCCCTTTAAGGAAACCGGCGGTCTGCGCGTCCTCGGCGGTAACCTGTCACCCGAGTTCAGCGCTGTTCTGAAGCTTGCCGGTGTTGAAGGCGGGCTGGAAAACAATCTGTTTGCCGGCAAAGCCAAGGTTTTTGACGGCGAACAGAAACTGCTGGAGGCCCTGAACGCTTCGCCCGATATGTTCGAAAATTTCGATATGGTGGTTGTCCGCTACGAAGGCCCCGTCGGCGGCCCGGGGATGCCGGAAATGCTGGATTCCACATCGCGCATCACAACGCTGTGCCGCGAGCGCAATATTGTGGTTGCCCTGATGACCGATGGCCGGTTTTCCGGTGGCTCCGTCGGCCTGGTGATTGGTCATGTGGGTCCGGAGGCTGCCATTGGCGGTCCCATTGGACTGATTGAAGAGGGCGACGATATCACCGTCGATCTGACCCAGAACGAAATCAACTGTGAACAGTTGAAGGATCCGAAAATCCACGCGGCACGCAAGGCGAAATGGTCGGCGGCTGTCGAAGGCAACAAGGGAACCCACCCGTCCGTGGGCCTGGCCGACACCCGGCTTTTGAACCGGATGAGATGCTCCGCCGTATCCGCGGTGTTTGGCGCCGGCATGCATCCGGACAGAATGCTTTGGGTGAGTGAACCGCGAGAGGCCACGCACACCGGCTTTGAGCCAAAAAACAGGTTCAAGGAACAGGCCGCCGGTTAACAGTGGCCCCACCTGCTTAGATGAACCTGCTCAGGTCTGATCTGCGGGTTTCCGGTGGTATAGCCGGGTGCCCTCAGACCGGATCTGACGCCTGGTGCCGAAGCGAATATGCGGGATATCCCGCACCTTTCCCTGGCCCGGACCTCCCAGCGACGATGGGGCTCACCTTATTGGCAGGCGAGGCGGGTCCTTGCAGACTGATCGCAGAGCATTGGCAATGCTGCGCACCTGCATTCTGCCTGTTCCCCCGGTCCGCTTTATCTACTGGACGATTGAATACCAATAGAAATTCGGATTAACTGCAAAGCTCCCCTCTGGCACCGGCCCAATCTTGGTAATCAAAAATTATAGGTGGGAAAATGACGATGATTCGAACCCTGATGGCCCTGTTCCTTGTTCCTGTGATGCTGGTTGGCGACATTAATAGCGCTCACGCAGAATTACCCGACGGTGGCATAGGCGAGATAAAAACGCTGGATGCGGGGACCTTTGTGATTCGCGGCGATGCACGCGAAAGCGCTGCACTGGGCGGCATCGTTTTTCAGGGCGATGAGTTCGAAACCGACAGCCAGGGCGCAGTGGGGATTACATTTATTGATGGCAGCACCCTGTCACTGGGTTCTGACAGCTACATGGAAATCGACGCGTTCATCTTTGTACCACAGGACGAAAAACTGGGGTTTGCTGTTCATTTTCTGAAAGGAACCGCCATGTATTTGTCGGGGCGTATCGCCAAGCTGTCGCCTGAAGATGTCAAGATCTCCACCCCTCTGGCAACCATCGGCATCAGAGGCACGCGCCTTCTGATCCAAGTCGCTGAATAGGAGGGTATCATGGAACCGATAAGCCTTTTCCTGCTCTGGCTTGCCGCTGCCGTATTTATTCCGGAGCCAGGGAACCTGGTTGTCCTGCTCGACGAAGCAGACGGCAGCGTTGGTCGCATTGTTGTCTCCACTGCCGCCGGTTCCCAGGTACTGGAGACGGCGAATACAGGCGTTAACGTGCTCAATCAGGAGTCACCGCCAACCCCGCCAAAGGCCATTTCACAGGAACAAATTCGCGCCACCTTCGGAAAGGCCCTTGATGCGGCTCCTGTGCCGCCTGAACGCTTCCTCCTGTACTTCCTGACAGGAACATCGACCCTGACAGAAGAGTCCCGGGCCGAGATCGGCAAAATTGCCGCATCCTTCGCCAACCGCAAGCAGGCGCGGGCGACAATTATTGGTCATTCCGATACCGTCGGCGACGCGGATGTAAATTTCCGGCTGGCCTTGCTGCGTGCTGAAGAGATCCGAAAGATAATCATCGCGGCAGGTCTGAATGCCGAGCGCATCGACGCCCGCTCGCATGGTGAGAAGGATCTGATCGTCAAGACAGTGGACAACGTTGACGAACCGGAGAACCGACGGGTCGAAATCACCATCTGGTAAAGCCACCCGTCCGGTCTTGTATTCTGTCCTCTGTTGCCGGCAATGCCCCATGGATCAGGTTATTGACCCGTTCGTGGGAAGACGACAAGATGATGATATGACTATAAAAAAGACTATCTACCCAATGCTAAAAAATATGATAGTATGCAGGCGAAATGCGAATTGATGCAGGAATAAACGTGCTGGATATTTTTGAAATCGGGGCAGCTGTCGTTTTCGTCGCCATTGCTGCGGAGGTCTGTTTTTCGGCCATCCGGGAGATATCCCGGTTTCGCGTTGCCCGCCAACGGCGCGATCTCGAGCTCAATGTTTTTCAGGCAAAAGCCGAAACGCTCATTCAGTTCGAGCAGCAAAGACGCGAACAGGCGGCCCAGACCTGGGTCGGAAAACGTAAGTTTCGGATTATTGATAAAGCCGTTGAAAACGCCAGCGGCTCTATCTGTTCGTTCCAGCTGGTGCCCCATGACGGTAAATCCATACCGCCTTTCAGAGCCGGTCAGTATCTGACGTTCGTGCTTCGCGTGCCGGGACGTGGCGTGGTTGTCAGATGCTATTCGATTTCGAGCAGTCCGGGGAATCGTGCTTTTTACCAGGTCAGTGTTAAAAAGCTGGCACCGCACCGCGATGCCGACGGTCAGGAAGTACCGACAGCATCGGGCTTTATGCATAACCTGGCAGTTGGCGATATTGTCGATGTGATTGCTCCTACAGGTGCATTTGCGCTCGATGAAATTTCTGAAAAGCCTCTGGTCCTTATTGGCGGAGGGGTCGGCATCACACCGTTAATGAGTATGCTTCATCAGGTGGCCGAGGCCACCCAGATACGCCAGACCCATCTCTTTTACTGTGCCAGAAACAAAGACGACCAGATATGGAGCCGGCAATTGCAGGAAATGGCTGAGCTGCATCCGCAAATTCATGTCACCATGGTCTTAAGCCAGGCAACCGATGAAGCCTCCACCACGTCCCGTCATCTGTCCATCAAGACGCTGCAGGAACAGCTTGGCTCAACCAATTACCAGTTCTATGTGTGCGGGCCGTCCGGGCTCATGGAAAAGATCATCCCCGGGCTGTATGACTGGGGGGTACCCAAGGCCGACGTCAATTACGAGGCCTTCAACCAGGACCTGCTCAAGGCGCTGCGTTCGCGCCTGCAGGAATCCCAGGGCGCTGCATGCGGTGTCCGTTTCTCCCGTTCGGCACAATTATTGAACTGGCAGGAAGGGGACGGCACCGTGCTCGAACTTGCCGAAGCCGGTAACATTAAAATCCCGGTCGGGTGTCGTGCCGGAAATTGTGGCACTTGCGTTACCACCCTGAAAGAGGGCCGCGTCGAATATTTGCGACCGCCCGGCTTCAAGCCGGAAACCGGAACCTGCCTGGCCTGCGTGGCTTTTCCGGTCGGTGATATTGTCGTCGATGCGTAATCTGAGCAAGCCGCTGTGCGTTGCCCTGTTGATGGTCGGGTCAATGGTGGCAAGTCAACAGATCGCAGTAGCCGCTCCGCAATTTGATTCTGCCAGGATAAAGGGCCCCAACGCCTGCGCCGAATGCCATGTTGAACTGGCAAAAGCCTGGAAAGGCTCGCGCCATGCGAAATCCTTTAGCGAATTACCAAGCAGCGACAAGGCATTGGCAATTGCAAAAAAGCTCAATATCAAGAAGATCAAAACCGCGAAACTTTGCGGTTCCTGCCATACCACCCATCAGGCATGGGGGGATATCCTGTTACCGATCGCCGGCGTCTCCTGTGAATCGTGCCATAACCCGGCAGCAGATTGGATTAAGGTCCATAACAGTTACAGTGGCAAAAAATCGAATACGGAATCCATGCAGGAAGCGATCAGCAGATGGCAGACTGCGGAAGCCAAAGGCATGATACGCCCCTATGCGATCCGATCCTGGACCCGGCGCTGCTATGAATGCCATGTCATTGACGACGAAAAACTAATCAACCAGGGAGGCCACCCCGATGACCGGCGGTTTGAACTGGTGGCCTGGAGTCAGGGCGAGGTGCGCCATAATCTGTGGTACAACCGAGGTCTGGCCAATCCGCCCGCCGACGGCGATTTACTTCGAAAAATGTTTGTAACCGGCCTGGTTCTGGAACTTGAAATGTCTTTACGCGCCCTCGCCAAGGCCCGCGCCTCAGGTCCCTATGCCAGCCGCCTGGCGGAGCGGATTGTCGCATCGCGCAAAAAAATAGAATTGCTGGCAGGGGCGTTTCCGGGCATCCCGGAAATGCAGACGGTCGCAAACGCGGTAACCAGCGAGCTTTTGATCTTTGACAACCAGATCCCGCTGCTGGCGGCGGCGGACCGGGTGGCCGAACTGATGGAGGCCATGGACTTGAAGGATGAAATCGGCGAATTTGAGCGGATGGATCGGTTCCTGCCCAAACCTGCGGCGTATCGGGGACAGGTTTTCCAGCCAACAATCAAAGCGCCCGCAACCGCTGGACCGGCAGCAAAATGAACAGGATCCTGACTGATAATTCACCTGAGAATTCTGTGGTTCTGGGAGGCCATCCCTTTGGCGACCGCCTGCTGGACGCCGGGCAGATAGAGCGCCTGCTGGCGGCGCCGGTGTTCAAAGACATAAACCCCGCGGAGTTTCCATCAACAACGCCCCTGGCATCCATCCTCGCCTACCATGGTCGAATTCGCAGGTTTTTCGAGGGCGAAATGATCGTCATGGAAGGTGATTACGGGCACTCCGTATTCGCTATTCTCAGTGGCGAATTGAGAGGACTGGCGCCCGGACAGGGGCGAGTGCGCAGCGCCGTTCGAAAACAGCAGACAATGATTACTTTCTTCAAGTCCCTGGCACAATTGTGGCAAAATGCCAGAATCACGGAACGCCGCCAGTCAGGCCGGATTGAAGATCACGGCAATGGTCGCGATTCCATCCTGAAAACCGCAATCCTGGAAAAAGGGGCAAACCAGCCCCGCCGCAAGCGCCAGGACCGGCGCACCCGGCAAGCGACGTCCCCCTATCAGGGGCCGGACCGGCGTCAAGCCACCAGAAAAGCAAGTAAATCCCTGGTCAGGATGCTGCCCGATGTGGCCGAGGTCATTGCAAATCAGGATACCTTCTGTCTCGGCCCGGGCGACATTTTCGGAGAAATTGCCGCCCTGACTCGGACGTCCCGACAGAATACCGTTTTTGTTGCCAGCCCCATGGTCGAGGTCTTTGAACTGCGCTGGCAGGGCCTGCGTGAACTCAGGCGCTGGTCCAGCTATTTTTGCGCTTATGTGGATAAACTGTACCGCGAGCGGGGCCTGGAAATTCAGGTCGCTGAAAACCACCTGTTCAAAGGATTGGACGGGCCCTCCCTGCAGCGGTTGATCGCCCATATTCAATACGGAAGTTATGGCAATTTCGAATGGACAGCCGCCTTTCAGCGGCAATCACAGGGCAAGGAATCGGCCGGTAATCCCCCCCCCTTGGAGCAGGATATCTATTTGCAGGGCGCCGCCGTCAACGAAATCGGTCTGATTCGCTCGGGCTTCGTACGCGTCGTTGAAACCCGCGACGGGCACCAACAAACCGTCGGCTACTTAGGCAAAAACGATTTTGTCGGTGGCGCCGAAATTCGCCAATACCTGGAATCGGGAACGGCGCTTAGCTGGCAAAACAGTTACCGGGCACTCGGCTATGCGGACATTTTGCGGATTCCGGTGGATCCGCTGCTGGAGACCCTGTCGAACATGGATAGCCAGCAGCTGGCCAGTCTGGCCCCCCGAACAAAGGGGACCGCCGGCAATTTCTCGCTGCTTGATTTCCTGGTGGATAAACGCCTGATAAACGGCACCCAGGCGATGCTGATCGATAACCGAAAATGCGTCGAATGTGACGAATGTGTGATCGCCTGTGCGCAAAACCACGATAACAACCCGCGGTTTGTCCGAAAAGGAGAGAACCACGGGCCATTCCTGGTCGCCAACGCCTGTATGCATTGCATTGATCCGGTCTGTCTTATCGGTTGCCCCACGGGGGCGATTTCCCGAGACACCGAGAGTGGCGCGATTTTGATTGAGGACGCCAGTTGTATTGGCTGCAGCACCTGCGCCAATGCCTGCCCTTATGGAAATATCGAGATGGTCGCGGTCAACGATTCCCAGGGAAACCGCCTGTTAAAAGCCGACGGCAGCCAGGAAATGCGGGCGACCAAATGTGATTTATGTACGGGAAAATCAGGCGGGCCTGCCTGCGTGCGTGCCTGTCCCACCGGAGCGCTCAGTCGCGTTGACTTGCACCGGCCCGACCAGGTCGGCAACCTTTTCCGGTAGGGCCATGAACAGATACCTGCAAATCCTTCTGGTCAGTGGTTGTACGGCCCTTTTGTTAACTGCGTTCGTGTGGTTTCACGGACAAACCAGCCAGTCTCTGCGCGGCGTCTATTATTACGACGGTTGGATACTGGCCGTTGCCCTGATTTTTCTCGGGTTCTTTTTCATCCGCAAATCACTGCGGGTGCTGCCGCTCATTGATGCCAGGTTCTGGCGCCTTGCCCACCTTGTCGTCGGGCTGATATCCGTGGTTGTCTTTCTCTTTCACGCAGGAACCGGCCTGCCTTCCGGATGGCTGGAAGGGGCGGCATGGACAAGCTTTGTCGTGACTGCCCTGAGCGGCGTGCTTGGCTGGCTGATGACCCGCACACTGCCGGCGCAGCTTGATCAGGAAAACGGGCGGATCCTGTTCAGCGAATTTCCCGTGGCCAGAAAACAACTGGCAAAGGATGTCGACGCATTGGTTTTAAAGATTATCGAAGAGACCGGTGACCGGGAATTTCTGAACGCCTACCAGACCGAATGGTACGGTTTTTTCAGCCAGCCCCTTAATCAATGGTCAGCCTTGTTTGTACGCCGGCCGACGGCCACTGAATTGCTTGCTCACCTGGATGCAACACCCGTGAGCCTCGGTGCTGGCGACCGGGAAAACCTGAACCGGCTCCGGACCTTGATCGCGGCCCGCGGGACCCTTGATGCCCAGTATCGCCGCCAGGTCATTTTGCGTGGCTGGTTGTTTATCCATTTATCGTCGGTGTTTGCGTTGATGGTATTCTCCCTGACCCACATCCTGATCGTTTACGCCTTTTCCATGGGAACGCCCTGATGGCAGGCAACGCTTCCGCCCCGAATTCCAGGACCGGATATGATCGCCCCAACAGGGACTGGGTATGCGGCTATGCGGCATCCGGCAACGCCTGCCTGTCCGGGCCCGATGGCGGCGGTCACTGCCAAACCCGGTTCGAATGTGATCCGGTAAAAATCAATGAGCGCTGGCGCTGCACACGGCCGGAATCGGCAGGCGGCGTCTGTGACGCGGGCCCGCTGCCGGACGGCACCTGCTGTCGGGCGGTTCCCCCTTGCATGCCAGTGCGTTCGCGCCGGCGCATGCGTGGCAAAGTCGTTCGTCTGGCGACGCTCATAAGCCTGTTGTGTGTGTCACTGATTTTTATTGTGAAGGACCGGGGGGCGCTTTTGCTGCCATCCCCGTTAAGCCCGTCCCATGCAACCATTGACACCTGCATCAGTTGTCACGCGGTTTCCCTGGAAAGCCCCCTCGGCTGGCTAAAGGCCGCCTTCCAGGACGTCACCGTGGCCCATACCAACGCCAAATGCCAGTCCTGTCACGATGCCGGTGTGAACGCGGAGCGACCACACGGGTTGCCCGCCGCCAATCTGGAAAAGGTGACGGCGGATCTGCTTGCCAGCGCCCCAGCCAGCCAGGGGGCCGGCTTTCGGCGAACCCCGTTTACAACCTATGTTACGGATCGGGAAGGGGTCGCCTGTGCCACCTGCCACAAGGAACACCGGGCAAGCAGGCGCACGCTCACCGCCTTTTCCGATGGCCAGTGCCAGACCTGTCACGCCAGGCCGTTCCTCTCCTTTGCCGATGGTCATCCGGAATTTGATTGGGTAAACCAGGAAAATCCCCTGGCCCTGTTTAACCACCGCTCGCATTTCACAAAACACTTTCAGGAACACACGAAAAACCCGCAACCGAAAAATTGCGGTCAGTGCCATAGCCTGCAGCCGTCCGGCAAAGATATGACCGTCAAGCCCTTCGATTCGTCCTGCGCATCCTGCCATCTTGAACAGATTACCGCCGAAAATCTGATCCAGGGACCGAAAGGGCTGGAGGTTCTGGCGATTCCGGAGCTGGATTTGCAGAGTCTGGCTGACCACAACGCGGCCATTGGCTGGTGGCCGCAAACGGATACCTTAACCCTCCCGCCGGTAATGCGGGCGCTGTTGTCGCGCAGTTCACGCGTCGCCGATAGCCTGGACCGGCTTGACGGACGGGTTTTGAACGATCTTGAGAACGCCGACAGCTCACAAATCAAAGATGTGACGACCCTTGTCTGGTCAATCAAATATCTTCTTGCGGATTTAATGGACATATCAAGCCAGCGCCAACACCTGCAAAACCAGTTCCCTGGAAGCGACGGGTCGACACCAGCCGGCAACGCGCATTCCGGCCTGCCACCCCGTGATATGGTGCGTGCGGCCACTGCCGTGTGGTTTCCTGATCTGCAAGACGAAGTCAGGCGCCACCGCGCCGGAGATGTGGTGCAACTGGATTATGCCGATCGGCAAAGCGTCCTCGAAGTCAGCGCCGTCCCGCCTGAGCCAGCCGTTGCAGAGGAACCGGGTGAGGCGAGGGGACCAATCCTCGATGAACAGAAAATTCGGGACATCGAGGCTGCCATGGAAAAGTGGTTTGCCGAACGCGCGCTGCCCGGTGACACAAAATCAACGATCGGGGCGGCGATCCAGGGCGACATACCAGATCAGGTTCAGGCAGCCAGCATTTTGGCGGAACCGGATCAGGGCTGGTATTTCCATGACAACGCGGTTCGCTACCGGCCGGCATCCCACAAAGACGGTTTTTTCATGGCCTGGCTGGCTGCCCTTGCCGGTCCCCCCAATGACGCGCAACCCCCATGGACTCAGTTCCTTCACCAGCAACTGGCTGACAAGGGCGCACCAGGCCAATGCCTCAAGTGCCATGGCACACAGGGGCCCCTTGCCAGCCAGTGGCAATCGTCATCAACCGCCTTTCCGCTGCCAACCCGCAACCGGGACCAGCTGATCCATTTCGCCCATGGCCCGCATGTGGGCGTCGGCGAGAAACGCACATGCGGAAGCTGCCATACCCTGAACAAGGCCATTCCTGATCCCCAGGTCGCGTCGGCAACACCTATGCAAACCATCCGATCGGAGATGGCCAAGCCTGAAAAGGCGATCTGCCTGGATTGTCATCAGCCGGAGAAGGCGGGTGCAGATTGCGTTTCATGCCATCGATACCATGGTACGGCGGTTGTCCCGAAAGTTCAGTTTGGCGGTTTACCCAGGTAGCTCATGTAATTTTAGATGTAATTTAAGTAGTACATAGTAACCTAAAGAAGAGGTGAGGGTAGCCCCGCTAACTATGTTACTTTTACTTCTATCTCCAATTGCCCGTCTGAAACGAACAAATTGTCATAATTGTTGCGTTTTGTAACACACTGAAACATCTTGAAACAAATTGATTCAACGGAATCAAATCTCACCCGACACAAAAAATATTCTTATTTTTCAATGCATTAGATATAAATTAATGAAAATATATAGCGCTTTATTCAACTTTAAATTTTTTATCTATAACTTTAGATATATTGCATAAATACGTATGTTGAAGAAAGATGTCCACGTTAAAGAGATGACATTTGATTATACTTCTTGGCGGAACATGCTTCCGCCCTATCAAGTTTTAACCTCGGGAGGGAAGAATGTCTAATATTCGACCAAATTCTTTTAAGGCAAAACTCAAAAAAGTGCTGTTGGTAAAAACCGCACTTGTTCTATTTGCATGGACGTTTGGCATTGCATCGTTCGTGCAGCCATCCCCGACGGCCGCTGCCGAGATGGCAACCGGTGCGGTCAGGGCGCGTGTGGACAATATGCAGTCCATGGCGCGGGCCCATGAAAACCTGGGCGACATGCTTCGCGGCAAGATGGAATATAATAAGAATGTGGCGAAAGCCTATGCAGATGCCCTGCAAATCACCAACCGGTTTATTGTGAAGTGGTTTGAAAATAAGGATATGACTCCGCCGAGCGAGGCGAAAGCCGATATCTGGTCAAATTGGGATGATTTCGAGAAGCTCTCCGCGCTTTCCTACGCACAAACCCAGGACCTCTACAAACTGGTCCGCGCCGACGGCGAGAAATCGGAAATATTGGGCCAGTACCTGGAAGTCACGGAATCCTGCTCCAATTGTCATCAGAAATACCGGAAATCCGGCCCCGGCGTACAACCCCCCGTGGCCCTCAGGCACGGGACTCAGTAACCGCCCGCTGCATGTGGATTTCGACCTCACAAGTTGCTCATGGTCAAATAGTATAAGGGATTAGGAATGTCGTTGTTTCTGAAAAAGAATCTGGCTTCAAAAAAACTGGCTCTGTTCACAGTCGCCGCGCTGGCGATCAGTAGCATTGCCGCAGAAGCCAGTGCCGATTGTTCATCGGAAAAACTGGCGGCGGAATATCTGAAAATTCAGAATCAGGCCGCAAAATGTGAAAAGGATGGCGACCTTCCCTTTTGCGAGGACGTGGAAGATTACGAGCCCGAAATTGGCATGAAAGATTCCACCAGAGTATGGAACTGTCTTACACAGGACCTGATGCAGGCCGCCTTCACCAATGGTGGACCGCTTGTCAGCACCGCATTCAAGGAGTGGAAAAACTACAGCTCGGCTCCCTTTCGATCGGCGCACGTCAACCGATTTATCGAAGACCTGAGTGCCAAATCCATTTACGTCATGAACTTTGCCAACGAGAAGGCACAATCATATCAGAAATATGAGGAAGCGGGTGTCATGCCGGAAGGTGCCATTCTGATCAAGTACAGTCTGGTTGTTAATGGTGATGGCGGGCGCGTGGACATTGCTCCGGCTTTTGTCATGGAAAAGCTGAAACATGGGTCACGTAAAGAAACCGGTGACTGGCGCTATACCATGGTGCACCCGAACCGGAAATTTACCAAAGCGGGTTTCAGTGACGCAAAGTTTTCCGAGCAGCTCTGTATGGAATGCCACCGGGAATACGGCGAAAAAACCGACAGTGTCATGTTCCTGCCCGATGACTATCGCATGCAATACTAGCCTGCGCCCTTATGACTTTTTGGGAGCTTTCGCAGAAAGTTTCGACTCAGAATTTTAACTTAGGGAGACAAAAGTTATGTTTGATAATTTATTCTCTACAACCCCCGACACGCAGATCACCTCCGTATCGGGTCGCCTGACCAGAACCTGCATCGGCGGATTCCTGGCCCTGGCTTTCGGTGTCGGTTCGCTGGCTTCACCTCTGGTGGCCAACGCAAAAACCCTGGCGGAAATGAAGGCCGAGTATCAGCGGCCAACATCGGTGCCCTATCCGGAAGACAATCCCTATTCAGTGGACAAGGCGGAATTGGGAAAGAAACTGTTTTTCGATCCGCGCCTGTCGGGCAATAATCAGCTGACCTGTGCATTCTGCCATAACCCGAGCCTGGGCTGGGGCGACGGCCATTCATTGGGATTCGGCGCCGGAATGGGGCGTTTGGGTCGACGTACTCCGACAATTCTAAACCTCGCCTGGAGCGAGCCTCTGATGTGGGACGGTCGCTTTGATACCCTCGAGGAGCAGGCCCTCGGCCCTGTTGGTGCCGGTGTGGAAATGGCACAGAATCTGGAAACCCTGGTCGCCGAGCTGGAAGAGGTCAAAGGATATCAGGTTCTTTTTAACATCGCTTTCCCCGGCACCGGTATATCGCTTGATAACATAGCCAATGCCATTGCGACATTCGAGCGCACGGTCATTTCCTCAATCGCCCCCTTTGACCTTTGGGTCGGTGGTGACGAGGACGCTATTTCCGCATCGGCAAAGCGTGGGTTTGAGCTTTTCAATACGAAAGCCCGTTGCAGCGAGTGTCATTCCGGATGGAATTTCACGGATGACAGCTTGCATGACATCGGCTTGCCCAATGACGCACGCGAAGAAAAAGCAGCGGATGGGTCAATGATCAAAATTGAAGGTGATATTGGTCGGGGCGAGTTTTTCAAGGACAATCCGGCTCTGCAGTATACCTTCAAAACCCCCGGTCTGAGAAACCTGCCGGCCAGAGCTCCGTTCATGCATAACGGATCCCTGCACAGCCTGGAAGATGTCATCAGTCATTACAATACCGGTGGCTACAAACGTCCAAGTCTTTCCAGGTCGATGAAGCCGCTGGCGCTGACCGATGACGAGGCGAAAGACATTAAGTCATTCCTGTTAACTCTGGTGAGCAATGATCCGGCGGTTACCGTGCCCATTCTGCCCCGCTAGAATCCATCAAAAGTAAATCGTGTAATTATAAAATAAGGAAATCCAATAATGAACTATAGTAAACTTATCTGTGCAACTAGTGCCTTGCTGTTGCTGGCGGGAACGTCGTCAGCAGCAGAAATAACCGTTGCGCAAAAGGACAAGAAGTTTACGGAATCGAAGATTACCGTCAAGGTCGGTGACCAGATCACATTTCTAAACGAGGACGATACGACGCATAACCTGTACTCCAAGAAAGGTGCCAGTGTCTTCGATTCAAGCGTGATGGAGCCAGGAGCCAAATATGCCATTAAAGTCGACAAGGCAGGAAAGTTCACGGCGCGATGTGCAATTCATCCAAAAATGAAGCTGCGGGTTACCGTCGAATAAGTTTGCAACGCCTTGTAAGGGCAAATTATGGAATTGCGCGGTGACGGCAGGACAGGCAGACTCAGTGGATGCCTCCTTGCTGTCCTGCGCACCTCCGTTCCGTTGCATTTTCCCAATACATTTTAAGAATAATTTTATAGCATGAATGTTAGGCAACGCAGGAAGGCCAGTGCAGTTCAAACCAGGATGATGATTCTATGAAGAAACTTAGTTCGAAGATCCTTATTGGTTACGCACTCGTTATCTTTTTGACCGGTATAGGGATCGCAGGTGCGACCTATCTGATTTATGACATCAGTAAAATCGCCAATGTGATTTTTGACAAATACCTGATTTCAGGTACCTCCGCGCAAAGTGCCATGACCAACCTGATGCGGATCGACATTTCCACCAGAAAAGTCCTGAGTATGGAGACTCCGGACGAGGCCCTCTCGGCCCTGGAAGATCTCGAAGATCTGATTTCCGATTTGCGCGACGACATGGACGTTGTCAGTGAACGCAATCCGGATGAAAAAACCACGGAAATTGTCGAAGCCAGTGTCGAAAAAATCGATCAATTTGAAGCCTATGTTGGTGACATAAAAACCACGATTGAACAATCCCGCGGCAATATGCCGAAACAGTCAGAAATTCAAGATCTGCTCGACGCGAAGACACAGATCATCGAAGAACTTGGTGGTGGTATAGAAAACATCATTGAGCTAATGGCAGGGACCGGCTTCACATTCCGTGAAAAAGCCAAGACAGAGACCAATACGGCGATTTCAATCGCCGCAGTTGGTGGCGTTATCGCAATTATTCTGGCCGTCCTTGTATCCCTGGCTATATCGAAATGGGCGATTGGAGTTTTGCCAAGCCTTATCGCCTGTATCCGGCAACTGGAAGACCGTGATTACAGCTTCGAAGTGCCGGCCATGAACCGCGAAGACGAAATTGGTGACATGGCGACAGCCATTGAGCGTTTTCGGGGGCAGCGCCAGGAAGCCGAAAAACATGTTGCAATCCAGGAATCCGAGCGGGCTGAAAAACAGAAACGGGCGGAAAGAATATCGGCGCTCACCAAGGCTTTTGACGCGACTGCCATGTCGGCGGTTTCCTCGGTTGATGAATCATCACGCGAACTCAAGCAAACAGCAACAATGCTCATGGATGCGGCAACCCTGACAAAATCCGAGAATTCCGCCGCTTCCGGTGCCGCACAGGAAGCCTTGACCAGTATCCAGACCGTGACCTCGGCGGCAGAGGAACTGTCGATGTCGATTGAGGAAATCAACCGGCTGGTTACCTCATCGACGGAAATCGCCCGCCAGGCCTCGGAAGAATCCCGCCAGGCCAATGAGCAGGTGGGCGGTCTCGAAATCGCCGCCCAGAGCATCGGCGAAGTGGTCCAGCTGATCAACGATATTGCCAACCAGACCAACCTGTTGGCCCTGAATGCAACCATCGAAGCGGCGAGAGCCGGCGAAGCCGGAAAGGGCTTTGCCGTGGTCGCCAGCGAAGTGAAAAACCTGGCCAGCCAAACGGCCAAGGCAACCGAAGAAATAAACCTGCATATCCAGAACATTCAGAACGCAAGCAGTGGTTCCGTTGACGTCATCAGGAATATTGGGCAAACGGTGGACCGCGTCGAAGAAGTGTTCATGACCATCGCAACGGCCATCGGTGAGCAGCGCAGTGCCACCCGCGAGATTGCGGAAAGTGTTACCCACACATCCACCAGCGCCCTCAACGTTGAAACCAATATCCGCCACGCCAGTGAATGCGCAGAAAAAACCGGCGGTGCTTCAGAAGGGGTGATGACCGCGGCCGGCGTTCTGGCGGAACGTGCTGAACTCATGCGGACGGAAATCGAGAAGTTTTTGAAGGCCATCAATGAGTAAGTTGATGATCTGAATTGGTCGATGATACGGATGGCGGGTCGCGTCACTGGCGCCGTGTTATCTGCCAGATATTCGGTGGGATTCGTTGCACGTCGAGAAATCACCCATTTTTTGACCAGTCCTCCCGGACTTAATGGTCCTGAGCCGCTTTCAGGGCCTGATCGCGGGCCTTCTCCGAGCGCAGAATATTGTCGCATCCCGCTATTACCGCATAGGGTTTGCGTTTAACCTTTGCGGTTCCCATCTTCACGGCACCCGGGGTAATATAAATTCTTTTAATGAAGGTATGGCCGACCGCCTCGTTTATGGGGTTCAAAATCCGGACATCAACACCTTTGGTGACGATTTTGCGGCCCTTAACCGGAATCGGTTCCCGCGACAAAACCGTCAGAATGGCGTCCCGCACCAGCGGCATGCGTTTACAGATGCCTTCGGTCTGCTTGCGCTTGACGGCCTCCAGAACAAAAGTGATGGGAACTGTCGTATTGCCGACGGGTACCATCATCGGAATCATCTGCACATGGGTTGGTGGCACCCAGGCCAGCGGATCGTCTTTGTCTTTTTCCGCGCCGCTGGCGGCACCGGCACCAGAAAGCGCAAATGACAGCAAAGCCAGCGACACAACGCGTGCACCTGTCAATTTATTCGGGGCAACGGCAGTGGGAAACAAAACCATTCAAAAATCTCTGTTCTGTGCGGCTTACAGCACGGCGTCTGCCGATCGGCGGGTGAGTGGGGGCGAACGGGACTATAGTATGGATATTAGCGGACCATCACAACAGATTGAATCGGTTAAAATATGAACAGACGTAAATGCGCGCCGGTTAAACGTCCAGCTCACACCAGACGGGCGTATGGTCAGAGGCCTTCTCCTTGCCACGGGGCGTTTTGTCAATACCGGCAGCGGTCAGTCTGTCCGCAGCCTGCGGCGACAGCAGCAAATGATCAATCAGCAAGCCGTTGTCCTTTTGCCAGGCACCGCGCTGATAATCCCAGTAACTGTAGACATGGGGTGCCGTATCAAACACCCGAAAGGCGTTGGTCAGCCCCAGATTCATGAGGCTGCGAAAACGCGCGCGGCTTTCCGGGCGACACAGGGCATCATCGGCGAAGGCCTTCGCGTCATAGACATCCGTATCCTTGGGACAAATATTATAATCTCCCCCCAGAACAAACATTTCGTCCTGGCTCAGCAGGGTTTCGGCATGCCTGCGCAGGCGTTCCATCCAGCGCAGCTTATAAAGATACTTGTCGCTGTCGCTGCCATCTTCGTTACGGGTCGGATTGCCATTGGGCAGATATATGGAGCCAACGCGGACACCGCCGGTAAATCCTTCAATATAACGGGCCTGGTCGTCCGCATCTTCGCCCGGCAGCCGCACCGCGTCGATTTCCAGAGGAAACTTGGAAAGAATGGCCACCCCGTTGTAACTTTTTTGTCCGGAAACTGCGACGTTATAACCCAGATCCTCGATTTCCATGAACGGGAAGGTTTCCTCGACGGACTTGATTTCCTGCAAAAGCGCCACATCCGGATTGAATTCCTGCAACCAGTCAACAACGCGGGGCAGGCGGGCCTTGATCGAATTGACGTTCCAGGTCGCTATTTTCATGGGGATTCCTTGCAATAAAAAAGCCCGTAACGTACGGGCCTTTTACATATCATACCTGGCGATTTTGTCAGATGCTAAATGACACACCACAGCCACAATTTGCCGTCGCGTTGGGATTGTTAATGGAAAAGTAGGAACCGCCCAAATCTTCCTTGAAATCAACAACCGAACCACCCAGCAATTCAAGGGAGACTTGGTCGGTGACAACCTGTGTGCCATTGTGGGTGAAGGTTTTGTCGTCGCTGTTGATGGTGTCATCAAGGCCAAATTTGTACTGGAAGCCGGAGCATCCGCCACCCAGCACCGTCAACCGCAGCATCAGCTTCGGATTGTTTTCCATTTCCCTGAGCTTGCTCAGTCGTTTTGCGCAATTGTCGGTCAACGACAATGTCTCGACAGGTTCTGCTCCGCCAGCTTCCGGCATATCCAACTCCAACTCCATAAGTATGGTCTTATTTTACATGGCTTATGTAGTCCCGGCAATGGCGATGTCAATGGCCCGCGGTTTTTCAGGACAAACTGCCCGATCCACAAAAACCTGCATTGCCTGAATGCTGCTCGGAGGTTAGGTTCGGGCCATGAAGAATATTTGGATACCGCCACGCCAGCTGGCTGCTTATGCCTGCAGCGAAGAAGACAGCCGCGGTCGCCTCTATGCCAGCACCGAAAGTGCCACGCGCGGCTGCTTCCAGCGCGACCGCGACCGCATCATCCACGCCGACGCGTTCCGCCGTCTGGCCTATAAAACCCAGGTTTTCGTCAATCACGAGGGCGATTTTTTTCGCACCCGCCTGACCCACACCCTGGAAGTGGCGCAAATCGCCCGTTCCGTTTGCCGCTTTCTGCAACTGAACGAAGACCTGGGCGAAGCCCTTGCTCTGGCCCATGACCTGGGGCATCCGCCCTTTGGCCATGCTGGCGAGGACGCCCTGAAGGAACTGATGGCGCCCTACGGCGGATTTGATCATAACGCCCAGTCCCTGCGGGTTATCACCCATCTGGAAGCCCGCTACACGGATTTTGATGGCCTAAATCTGACCTGGGAAACCCTGGAAGGGGTGGTCAAGCACAACGGACCCCTGGTCTATAAGGAAGGGCAAAAACGTTTGCCCCGGGCCATCGCCGCATATGCAACAATCCATGACCTTGAACTTGACAGCTACGCCGGACCGGAAGCCCAGGTTGCGGCCATTTCCGACGATATTGCCTATAACAACCACGACATTGACGATGGCCTGCGGGCCGGCCTGTTCAAAATTTCGGACCTGCGCGATGTCCCCCTGGTCGGTCCTATATTTGCCGATGTGGCGCGCGAATACCCCGACGTTGACGAATCGCGGCGCATCCACGAAGCCGTGCGTCGCCTGATCGGCGCCATGGTCAATGATCTGATCGCCGAAACCCAACGCCGAATCGCCGCCCTCAACCCGGCTTCAGCTACGGACATCCGTCAGCACAACCAACCCGTTGCCGGGTTTTCCGAAGATATGCGTTCCAACGATGCAGAGATCAAGAAATTCCTGTTCGAGAACATGTACCGGCATTACAAATTGAACCGGATGACCTCCAAGGGGCGCCGTGTGGTTAAGGAATTGTTCTCGCTTTTGCTTGATGAACCGGGTTGTTTACCAACCGAATGGCAGAAAAAAGTCGATGGCTCCGACAAGGCGGCAACAGCTCAACTTATCGCGGATTTCGTCGGTGGCATGACCGATCGATTTGCCCTTGACGAGCACCGGAGACTTTTCGATTTACAGTCCAGAATCTCCTAACACTTGCGAGCGGGAAAAAGTGGTATAATAGAACGATTCGCAGGGCGCATGCAGATTTGAGAAAGGCACGCGATAAATGGCCGACCGGTCGGGAATAAAAGTTACGGCTTCAGACGCGCTTGAATTTGAAGCCGTCGCACCAAAAGTTCGCAAAGGGGGAGGCGTGATCAAAACTCTGTTGTTTGCCATTATCGCTATCTTTGTCGGTGCCGGTGGATGGGCCTATTATGGTGAGCAAATGATGGCCATGTTCGGTAATGCGGAGGACGATATTCCGATTATCCGCGCCGATATAAGCCCGATCAAGGTGCGCCCCGAAAACCCCGGCGGCCTGCAGGTTCCAGATCGCGACAAGCTGGTATACGACCGCATTCTGAACGGTGGCAACGGCGAAGGCCGGGCGACGGTCGAGCGCCTGTTGCCGCCGCCGGAGACTCCACTGCCGGTGCCCCAATCCAAACCCGCCGCGGTACCGCCATCAGCGGCCCCCATAGCCGACACACCAGAGGTTTCCGACGTCACAGCCGCCGTTAAGCCGGCCCCGGCACCGACTGCTGCCGCTGTTCCCGAGGCGAAGCAGGCCAAGCCGTCATCGCTGAGCAGCAGTACCAACGGCGCGCCCACACGTCTGGCTAGGAATCCCATGCCGGAAACACCGGCACCGGCACCGCCGCCCGCACCAACCGTTGCCCCGCAATCGGCCATTCCTGCGGTGCCGGTCCCGAAGCCGGTGCAGGCCGCTGCTGAGCCGCCTGCGTCAGGTGCTCCGTCAGCCGCCAACCCTTCTGAAAATGTCTACCGGGTGCAGCTGGCTGCGGCACGGACGGCAGAAGCCGCACGCAAGGAATGGGATCGCCTGCGGCGCGCAAATCTGGATGTTCTCGGTGATCTGGGATTAAGCGTTACCAAGATCGATCTGGGTGGCACAAAAGGTATTTTTTACCGACTGCGGGCCGGTCCGTTAGCGGGCGACCAGCAGGCCCGCGCCCTTTGCAAGGAACTGGCCACACGCAAGATCGGGTGCCTGGTCGTACGGCCCGGCAAATAAAGCCACAGCGAATTTTGGAACCTATATATCGTGACACGTGACATGCCGCATCGGCCAGGAGCCGTTATATTTGGATGCGAAGGCCCGCAGATAACCGAAACGGAAAAATCGTTTTTCGAAAGCGCTGATCCCCTCGGGTTTATTCTTTTTGCCCGCAACTGCGAAACGCCGGATCAGGTAAAAAACCTGGTAGCCCAGTTGCGCCAGTCAGTCGGGCGGCCGGATGCGCCGGTGCTTATCGATCAGGAAGGCGGGCGGGTCCAGCGGTTGACACCACCACACTGGCGAAAAGCCATGTCTGCACGCAGCCTCGTGCAGGCGGTGGAAGCCAATGATCCGGGTCGGGTTGCCGAGGCGGTTCGCCTCAATGCCCGGCTGTTGGCCCATGAGTTAAGCGCCTTGGGCATTACCGTCAATTGTCTGCCGGTCCTCGACATACCGCAGCCGGGATCGCACGATGTGATTGGCGACCGTGCCTTTGGCGGCGGCACCGCACAGACGGTGCGCCTTGGCCAGGCGGTTTGCGAAGGCTTGCTGCAGGGCGGCGTTTTGCCGGTCATGAAACATATTCCCGGCCATGGCCGGGCCATGGCCGACAGCCATACGTCGCTCGACATCGTGACAGCATCCCGGGATCAACTGGAAGCCGTTGATTTTGCACCTTTCCGCGCGCTCAATGACACGCCCTGGGCGATGACGGCGCATTTGATCTATAACGTTCTCGACCGCGATAATCCGGCAACCCATTCATCAATGATTTTACGCGGCCTGATCCGTAAGGATTTCGGCTACGCCGGTGTGCTGCTGTCCGATGACGTCAGCATGAATGCCCTGTCGGGAACAATCGGCGAGCGGGCGGCGCGTGCCATTAGCGCCGGATGTGATATCGTATTGCATTGCAACGGCAAAATGGAAGAAATGCGAGAAGTGGCCGACCATACCGATGTTTTGAGCGAACCTGCGGCAGCGCGGGTTATTCGCGGTGAGGTCAAAAGGCTAAATGGGGTCTCGAAAGAGCCCTTTAACGTGGATGATGCCATGTTGCGCCTGCAGGGCCTGACTGGCGAACAGGCATAAAAATCATGGATTTTGATCTGACAACCATTGCCTATACGGCGTCGGTCTGGGCACTGCCCGTGCTCATAGCGATCACCCTGCATGAAGCAGCCCATGGCTGGGTCGCCTGGCGACTGGGCGACGACACGGCCTATCAACTGGGTCGTGTCACCTTCAACCCGCTCAAACATATCGATCCGGTTGGCACGATTTTACTGCCGGTGCTGATGCTGCTTGGTTCCGGCGGGCGGATGATGTTCGGCTTTGCCAAGCCGGTTCCCGTCAATTTCTCACGGTTGTTCAAGCCGCGTCGCGACATGGTGCTGGTCGCTCTGGCCGGCCCGCTCAGCAATCTGCTGATTGCCCTGGTGGCAACGGCGTTGATCCATGCCACGATCTATCTCGACGGCGACTTCCGCGAATGGGTCACCATAAATCTGGTAAATGCGTTATGGATCAATCTGTTACTCTGTGTCTTTAATCTGATACCTCTGCCGCCTCTGGATGGCGGCCGGGTCGCCGTTGGTCTATTGCCGGCGGCCATCGCGATCCGCTTTGCCCGGCTTGAACGCTTCGGTTTCGTGATTTTGATTGGTGCCATATTTGTCCTGCCCTATGTGGGCGAACAATTTGGCATCGATTTGAACATCTTCCGCTGGCTCGTCGGTATCCCTACGGAGTATCTTAGGGGACTGATACTGAGCCTGTTTGGCTTTAACTAAATGCTGTGTGACAGGGCAAGGGCCACTTAATGGAACCGACGGAAGACTTTGAAGACGGCCAGGCATTTGAGACACCATCCGGTGACAACGCGTTCATCGTTGATCTGGAGGGCTTTGAAGGGCCGATCGATGTCTTGTTGGGGATGGCCCGTAACCAGAAAGTCGATCTTGCCCATATCTCGATCCTGGCGCTGGCCAATCAGTATCTCAAGTTCGTCGAACAAGCCCGTCGGCAAAACCTGGAGCTGGCCGCCGATTATCTGGTGATGGCGGCCTGGCTGGCTTATCTGAAATCAAAGATGCTGCTGCCGGACATGGGCAATGAGGATGAGCCGACGGGCGATGAAATGGCTGCAGCCCTGCAGTTTCAACTGCGCCGGTTGCAGTCCATGCAGGACGCCGGCAGCCATCTGGTCAAGCGATCACGCCTTGGAAAGGACTTTTTCAAACGCGGCGAAGTCGAGAAGTTCAGAACCAGCGTCAACACCATCTATGAGCTGTCCCTGTTTGAACTCCTGAAAGCCTATGGCGAACAAAAGCGCCGCAAGGAAGGCACCGGGGCCATGCAGATTGCGTCGTTCGAAATTTATACGGTTGAGGATGCCCTGCAGCGCCTGCGTAAATTACTGGGCCCGATCCCGGCATGGCAAAACTTGTGGAGTTTTCTGCCCGAAGGCCTTAAAGACGGCCTGATTACCCGTTCCGCCGTGGCCTCGACCTTTGCCGCCAGTCTGGAACTGGCAAAGGAGGGACGTCTCAGCGTTCGTCAGACAGAAACCTACGGGGCGATCCATATCAAGCCGGGAATTCGCAACAACGAGCCGGCGAACGATGCCGACAATACAGCGGACCAGCCGCCCGCGCCAAACGAAGATGAAGATGAAGACGAATGAGTGACATTGACCTGCAGCACCTGCGCATCATCGAGGCCTGTATTTTCGCCTCCGCCGAGCCAGTTTCCGAACGGGCGCTCGAGGGCCGCTTGCCGGAAGGCACGAAACTGGCGGAGATTCTCGCTGAGTTGCAAAGCCATTACCAGGCGCGCGGAGTCAATCTGATCCGGGCAGGGAAGTCCTGGGCCTTTCGCACGGCTGAGGATGTTTCCGGGTTACTCAACAAGGAAGTTGAGGTCGGGCGCGCCCCGTCGAGGGCAGCCATCGAGACGCTGGCGATCTGCGCCTACCATCAACCGGTCACCCGCGCCGAAATCGAAGAAATCCGCGGCGTCAGTCTGTCGAAGGGGACCCTCGATGTGTTGTTTGAGGCTGGCTGGATCAAACCGCGCGGCCGTCGCCAGACGCCGGGCCGGCCGGTGACCTGGGGCACAACGGACGCCTTTCTCGATCACTTCGGCCTCACTGACATCCGCGACCTGCCCGGCATGGAAGACCTGAAAGCCGCCGGCCTGCTGGAATCCGGTCCAGCCATCAACGCCTACGCATCACGCGGCTCGATCGGTGCCAAAGGCAGCGGCCTGAAGGCCGAAGAGGAACCGGACGAGGAACTGCAGCTCGTTATGGCCGATGAAGACAGCGCCGAATTACCGCCCGAAGCGCTGATGGAAGAAGCTGACGAACCGATTGAGCCGCTGGAACCGGACGAGCTGTAAACCGGGTTTCCTGCTCTATCCACCTGATACCATTGCCGTTTCGCCGGTCAGGCCGGTACCAGACTGTTGAATGAGGGCGATGCGCCGCGTGGTTTCAAGAGGGCAAAAACAGCGGCCATTAAAATCGCTGTGCGGGCCACACCATGCATTGCCCCTGCCGCGCCAATCTGCCATTATCCGGCAACTTTATAATCTATAATGAAAACGGGAAAAGAGTATGGGTGCATTTAGTATTTGGCACTGGCTGATCGTTCTGGTCGTCGTTCTGGTGCTTTTCGGTGGCGGCGGGAAAATCTCGCGGCTCATGGGTGATTTCGGCAAGGGCTTGAAGTCGTTCAAGAAAGGCATGAAAGAAGAGGACGGCGAAGCAGACGCGACGGAAGAGCCCAAAACTCTAAAATCGGAATCGGCGAAGGCCACCGATCAGGCGTCGGATAAAGACAAAGCTGCCAGTTAATTTCAGGTTGCCGGGTTTGGTATATCCGGCAGTCCTCGTTTTCTGAGCTTCGCCTTTCATTTTTGCGCCTAACGTCTGGAGTCAAAATCCGCCATGTTCGATATCGGATGGCAGGAATTATTCATTGTTGCTGTGCTGGCCATGATCGTTGTTGGCCCGCGCGAGTTGCCGAGCACGCTGCGCACGGTGATGTCCTATATTCGCAAGGCCAAAAGCATGGCCCGCGATTTTCAGAACGGCATCGATGAAGTGGCCCGGGAAGTCGAGCTTGATGACATCCGCCAGGAAGCCAATAAAATCGCCCATATGGATCTCGACAAGGAAATCAAGCAAGCCGTTGACCCAACCGGATCCGTCAAGGAAAGCCTGGACATGAGTGACGTGCAGGGCGCCATCCAGGATTCGGCCAAGGCCATGAACGAGGACCCGGTTACCACCGAAGGCGCAATCGAGACGGCACCGGAAAAAGCCGTCGAAAAAACGCCAGAGGCGATCAAACCGCCGTCTGAGTCCACTTCCAAAGCAAGCGGGTAATCAAAGTGGCAGAAACCGATAGCATCGAAGAAGCGAAAATGCCGCTGCTTGATCACCTGATTGAGCTGCGCCAGCGGATGTTATGGTCGGCGGTAAGTGTCATCATCCTGTTTTTCTTCTTTTATTACTTCGCCGAAAACCTCTACGGTTTTCTGGTGCAGCCCCTGGCCGACATCATGACCGAAACCGGTCGCGACCGCCGGCTGATTTTCACGGCCCTGCACGAAGCCTTTTTCACTTATATCAAGGTGGCGTTTTTTGCGGCGATTTTTGTATCCTTCCCGTTCATTGCCATGCAGGTATGGATGTTCATCGCACCCGGCCTGTACAAGCATGAAAAGTCCGCATTCCTGCCGTTCCTGATTGCCACCCCGATCCTGTTTTTCATGGGCGGGTCACTGGTTTATTACTATATTCTGCCCGTTGCATGGAAGTTTTTCCTGAGTTTTGAATCGGCCGGCGGCGTCAATGGCATGCCCATTCAGCTGGAAGCCAAGGTCAACGAGTATCTGTCACTGGTCATGCGCCTGATCTTTGCCTTCGGTATCTGTTTCGAGCTGCCGGTGGTGATGACTCTGCTGGGCCGGGTCGGGATCATCAATTCCAAGGGTATGAAGGCAAAACGCAAATATGCGATTGTGCTGGCGTTTGTTGCCGCCGCCATTCTGACACCGCCGGATCCGATCAGTCAGATCGGTCTGGCCCTGCCGACAATCCTGTTATACGAAATTTCCATCATATCGGTGCGCCTGATCGAAAAGAAGCGCGGCGACGCCGAAAATGATGACGATGACGATGACGATGACGATGATGATGATGACCCGGATGACAACCCCGATATCGACGACGCGCCGGAAGCCAAAGACTTCGACAAGGACGAATTCGAGGACGACTATGACTTGGAATCGGAGCCGGACCGGGCCGAAAAATTAAAACGCACCCCGAAAATCGATCCCACGGATTCTGAAGGGCCGTAAGCGCCCGCGGCTGTGTTGCGTCCGGGTGCCGATAACTGGCCCTTTCATCGACAGATTTATTCTCCTATAAATCGCACAAACAACATATCTTTTGATTACGAAAGCGATGTCTACAGATGTTTGATATGAAGTGGATTCGGGAAAACCCGACGGCATTTGACGCCGGCTTGGGCAAACGCGGGCTGGCCCCGCAAGCCGCAGCCCTGATCGCCCTTGACGAGACCCGCCGCCAGGCCCAGGGGCGTGCCCAGCAAATCCAGACCGAACGCAATGCCTTGTCGAAACAGATTGGTATGGCCAAGGCAAAGGGCGAGGATGCGTCCGCGATTATCGCCCGGGTTTCCCAGTCGAAAACCGCGCAGGCCGAGGCCGAAGCTGAACAATCGGAAGCCGACGGGCATCTGCACAAGGCCCTCTCGGCATTGCCAAACCTGCCTTTTGAAGACGTTCCCGTCGGCAATGACGAGTCCGACAATGTAGAGGTCCGCACCTGGGGCGCCATCCCGCACTTTGATTTCGCGCCAAAGGAACACTTTGACCTGGGCGAAAACCTGGGCCTGATGGACTTCGAAACCGCGTCCAAGCTTGCCGGCGCCCGGTTTGTTCTGCTGTCCGGCGCACTGGCCCGGCTGGAACGCGCATTGGGCAATTTCATGCTCAATGTGCAAACCGAAGAGCACGGCTATACGGAGGTCAATCCGCCGGCCCTTGTCAATGACACGACCATGTACGGGACCGGGCAGCTGCCGAAATTCGGCGATGATCTGTTCAAGACCGAGGACGGCTACTGGCTGATACCGACAGCCGAAGTCCCGCTCACCAATATTGTTGCCGGACACATTCTTGACGACACCTACCTGCCGCGCCGCTACACCGCCATGACCTGGTGTTTTCGTTCGGAAGCCGGCGCCGCAGGCCGCGATACCCGGGGCATGATCCGCCAGCACCAGTTCAGCAAGGTCGAAATGGTATCGGTTACCAAAGCAGAGGAGTCTTCGGCCGAACTGGAACGCATGACCGGCTGTGCCGAAGAGATATTAAAGCGCCTGGAACTGCCGTTCCGCACGGTCGTTCTGGCGACCGGTGATATGGGCTTCGGTGCCCGCAAAACCTACGACATCGAGGTCTGGCTGCCGGGCCAGAATGCCTATCGGGAAATTTCATCCTGTTCCAACTGCGGTGACTTTCAGGCCCGGCGCATGAAAGCCCGCTACCGGGAAAAGGGAGAAACCGATCTTAAGTTTGTCCATACCCTGAACGGTTCCGGACTGGCGATCGGCCGGACATTGATCGCCGTGCTTGAAAATTATCAGCAGGCCGATGGCTCGATCCATATCCCGAAAGCCCTGCAACCCTATATGGGTGGGCTGGATGTCATCGCTGCGGTGGAAAATTAAGACCTTGGATTTAAAAAACGCACGCGTTCTGCTGTCCAATGATGACGGAATTTCAGCAGCCGGCCTGAAGGTCCTGGAGCGGACCATTAAACCACTGGTCAAGGAAGTATGGGTGGTCGCCCCGGAAACCGAGCAAAGCGCCACCAGCCATTCCCTGACCCTGCGCCAGCCCCTGCGTATTCGCAAAATTTCGAAACGGCGCTATGCGGTCGATGGCACCCCCACCGACAGTGTGCTGATGGGGATCTCCCAAGTGATGAAGGACTGCCGCCCGGACATGGTCTTGTCGGGTATTAACAGGGGCGGCAATATGGGCGAAGACGTGACCTATTCGGGCACCGTTGCAGCCGCCATGGAAGGCGCCTTGCTGGGCGTCCGCTCGATTGCTCTCAGTCAGGTCTATTCGGACAGCCGCACCGTCCACTGGGCAACGGCAGAGCATTGGATCCCGAACGTCCTGCAAGCCCTGGCAACCGTCGACTGGCCGACAGATATCCTGATGAACGTCAATTTTCCACCAGTCAACGCCAATACGGTCAGCGGTATTGAATGTGTTCGCCAGGGCCACCGCAAAATCGGTGGCGGCATCACGCCTGGCACCGACCCCCGGGGCGAGCGTTATTACTGGATCGGCCCGCAACGCGAAGAGGACCGGGCCGCCAAAGGCACCGATCTGGAAGCCATCAGCCGTGGCGCCGTTTCGGTGACTCCGCTCAGTCTCGATCTTACCCATCAGGCGACGCTCCGCAAAATGAAGGCCGCATTCTCGTGAATGACGATCCCCGGATCGGGCCCCTGATCGCAGAATTGCGCGAACGCGGGGTTACCGATGCGGCTGTGCTGGCCGCCATTGAGGGCGTGCCGCGCGAAATTTTCGTCTCAGAGCCGTTCAAGGCCCGGGCCTATGAAAACGTGGCCCTTCCCATTGGCCGTCACCAGACCATCAGCCAGCCGCTGGTCGTCGGCCTGATGACCCAGGCTCTGGAGCTGACCGACCGCACCAAGGTGCTGGAGGTGGGTACCGGATCCGGTTATCAGACGGCTGTGCTGTCGCCCTTGTGCCGCCGCATCTATTCCATTGAACGCCACCCGCAACTCCATGACGAGGCTGAATCCCGGTTCAGACGGCTGGGCCTGACCAACATCACAGCGATTATCGGCGACGGCTCCGCCGGATGGCCCGGACAGGCGCCGTTCGAGCGAATCATTGTCACCGCCGCCGCCGAAGATGTGCCCATGGTGCTGCTCAATCAGCTTGCCATCGGTGGCCTGATGATTATCCCGATCGGCGTTGACGAACACGATCAGCGCCTGATGCGGGTGACCCGGACCGCAGAGGGCGCGGAAACCGAGGATATGGGCGCCGTTCGCTTTGTTCCCCTGCTGCCCGGGATTGCCGACAAGTAACCCTAAATTGCAAATCCCTGTGATCTTTGATTGCGCCATGACTCCGGGTTGGCGATAATTCCGCCCATGCAGCTGCCGCTCAAAAAATATCACGTGATTTCGCTGGTTCTGGTCCTCGGCCTGGTCACGGCCTGCGGTTATGCCGAATGGCCACCCCGGGAATCCGCGCCACGCGACATCAACGCAGCGGGCAGTCAACGCACAACCCGCAGCGCCGCCGCAAACACCGGCGGCGCCATCATCGTTGGCAAGGGCGATACGGTTTATGGCCTGTCGCGGCGTCACCAGGTTCCCATGCGCGCCTTTATCGAAGCCAACAATCTGCAGGCCCCCTTCGTTCTGTATATCGGCCAGCAGCTGCAACTGCCGCGCGTCAATGCCCACAAAATCGTCCGTGGCGACACCCTGTTCGGCATTGCCAATACCTATGACGTCAACGCCTTTGAACTGGCCCGGATCAATGGCCTGAATGAACCCTATGTGATCCATGTCGGCGATTCACTGGTCATGCCCGCAGACACCCCGGCAATCACGGAGACGCCGACCCGGGTGATCGCCAAAAACGCTCCGGCGCAGGCGCCAGTGGCGCAGGCGCCAGTGGCGCAGGCGCCAGCGGCACCGGCGCCAGCATCGCCGGCGCAGGCATCGTCTGACCGGGAAAAGCCGCCAACGCCGGCCTGGGTGGCCCCGCCCAAACTGAAAACCGCCAGCACCAGCAAGGCCTTTGCGCCGCGCCAACGCCAGACCCTGAACAAGCCGCCGGCGACCAGCCGGAAAGGGTTTTTATGGCCGGTACGCGGCAAGATCATCTCGACCTATGGCGCCAAATCAAAGGGCCTGCACAACGATGGTATCAACATCCAGGCAAAACGGGGCCATTCGGTCCGGGCCGCCGAAAACGGCATTGTCGCCTATGCCGGCAACGAACTGCGGGGATTTGGCAATCTGTTGCTGATCAAGCACGCCGATGGCTGGGTCACCGCCTATGCCCATAACGAGCAACTTCTGGTCAAACGCGGCGACAAGATCAAGCGCGGCCAGAAAATCGCCACCATCGGCTCGACCGGCAATGTAAGCTCACCGCAGCTGCATTTCGAAATTCGCCGTGGCAACAAGGCCCGCGACCCCAGCAAGCTGCTGCGCGGCGCCGCCTGAGCAGCCCATGGCAGTGGTGTTCAGTGCAGGCGGGCAGGGGGGCCGCCGCGCAGAGAACAAGGCGCAAGCCGGGTGGATTTGTCCTTGCTTCCGGTATAAAGACTTAAAGCCCACAGGACATGCGAAGAAGGAGTGCCCATGTCAAAGCGGTTAAGCTATTTTGTTGTCGCGGGCAAAACCGCCAGTGCAGATCAGTGGGCCGGCCTGATGATGATCGCCGCCTTGGGATTTGCCCTGTTTTGTGTCAATTCGCCCCTGAAACCGGCCTATGATCTGTTTCAGCATACACAGGTTGTTGTCAGTTTCGGCGATTTTGTTCTGCACCAGTCGTTGCTCGAGTGGATCAATGAAGGATTGATGGCGTTCTTCTTTTTGTCGGTCACCCTTGAAATCAAGCGCGAAGTTCTGGAAGGCCATTTATCCGGCCCCCGGCAAATGCTGCTGCCGGTCATTGCCGCCATCGGCGGCATTATGGTACCGGCAGGGATGTATCTGATGATCAATCAGAACACCCCGGAGCTGATGCATGGCTGGGCGATCCCCACCGCGACCGATATTGCACTGAGCCTCGGCATCCTGTCCTTGCTGGGCAGCCGGGTTCCGCTGGAGCTGAAGCTGTTTCTGGCCGCTTTGGCGATTTTTGATGATTTGGGCGGCATCCTCATTATCGCGCTGTTCTACGGCAGCCAGTTGACCCTGGGTATTCTTGTTTTATCGCTGTTGGGCATTGTTGGCTTGTTTGTCCTCAACCGGTTCGCGGTAAGCCGGGCCTCGCTCTACATGGTTATCGGATTCTTTTTGTGGCTGACGTTTCAGGAATCCGGCATTCATCCAACCATCGCAGGTGTTGCCGTCGGTCTGGCCTTACCGCTGCGGCTTGATCTGCCACGCGCCAATATTCCGCTGCTGTTTGTGGAAAAAGGCCTGCATTTCTGGGTTGCCTTTTTTGTTGTCCCGCTGTTCGCGTTTTTCAATGCGGGTATCGATTTGAGCGACACCTCGATAAAGACCCTGGGATCGCCGGTCACTCTGGGGATTATGGTCGGGCTGGTTATCGGCAAACCGGTCGGAATTCTCGGCTTTGCCTGGCTGTCGAACGCGATCGGCCTGACCACATTGGCAGATCATGTGAACTGGCGGCTGATGACCGGCGTCGCTCTGCTGGGCGGGATGGGCTTCACCATGGCGCTGTTCTTCAATTCCCTGGCTTTTTCCGGAAACGGCAGTCTGGAAATGGGTCGCGTCGCCATCCTGACCGGATCTCTTGTTTCCGGCTTCGCCGGCTTTTTCTGGCTTCGCTACAGTTTATCGCAAAGCCAAAGCTAGCACCTGGGCAAAGGTTTACGGGCTGGTGGGGCGAACCGCGGAAGGCAATGGATAAAGCCCGGCTTCACCCGCCACTGGCATTGAGGGTCCAGGGACAGGTATGAAAAATGAATGTCATTAGCAGATTACTGCATTCCATGGTTTTTGCCGTTGTCGTCATTGGCGGGCTGGTGGTTGTGGCCGCGGCGCTGGCCTTTGTCTTCGTCGGCTGGCTGGGCATCGCACTGGTCGGGCTGATGGGGCTTTATGTCTCGACCCGTATTGATCTCAACGATGGCAATGCAGTCGCCGATTTTGATTACGGCGCCTCATCGGTGCGGATGCTGGCCCTGCAGATCGAACAGCAGCGGCTGGCCGGCGATCACGACCGGGCTCAGAATGCGCACGACCGCCGCATGCGCAAGACCCTGATTTATCTGATGAACACAGTCTGGCTGGCGATGATGGCACTAGGCTTCGTGATGTTTACGACCCATCAGCTTTGAAGCGCCTGAGGGCCTGGCGGATTACGATCCGGCCACCGCATTCTCGAGAATCACCATACCAGCCCCGGTCATCGATACCGGCGCGCAGTAATGGCTGTGCACAGTGCGGACGGTTTCCGAGAGGGCACCGCGCATCACCAGCCACATGATCAGTTCGGCGCCTTCGGAGCCAAACACCTCGACATAGTCTTCCCGGCTCATGGCCAGATACTTGTCCGGATGGGGGCCGATTTCGGCGAGCCAGGCGCGATCGGCTTGCCGGTTGATAAAGCCGGCGCGGCTGCCCTGCAACTGGTGCGACAGGCCGCCGGTTCCCAGGATCACGACCTTTTCATGGGTTGCCCAGCTTTCGATGGCCCCGCGCAGTACCCGGCCCAGGTCCCACATCCGCTGCGGTGTCGGGATCGGATACTGGATCGTGTTGACGAGAATGGGCACCACCTGCACCGGCCAGACCTCCGGACGGCCAAAAAACAGCTCCATGGGCACCTGCAGGCCGTGGTCAACCTCCAGTTCCCGACAGACCAGCGGATCAAAGTGATTTTCCACCAGCTGATCGACCAGATGCCAGGAAAAGTCCCGGGCACCGGCAAAGTCGGGCAGGGCGCGCGGCCCCCAGCCTTCATCGATGGGCGGGTAGCTGTCGGCGACGCCGACCGCCAGGGTCGGGATTTTATCAAGGAAAAACGCATTGCCATGATCGTTGAAAATCACCACCGCAATGTCGGGTTTGTGGTCGAGCATCCATTGTCGGGCGGGCAGGTAGCCGTCAAAGAACGGTTTCCATTCGGCAGTATCGGCCAGCCCCTTGTCGATGGCCGCCGCAATCGATGGCACATGGCTGGTGCCGAGGCCGCCGATGATCTCAGCCATTTATCGTCTTTCCCAGTCGCCTGCGCAAAAAATCGTCATGCTCCATGCCGGCCTGCGCGGCGCCGATCCGAGTCATGGCGACGGGATCAACGGCCGAGATTTTGAGCATATAAAACAGATTGCCGCCGAGCCGCATCATTTCGTTCCAGTCCCGCGCGATCACCGCGGTCTTCTGCTCGGGCGTCAGCGCGAAGCGGTCCAGATAGGCCGCCTCATCATCCGTGAAGGCCTGGCGGTTCGCCGGTTTTGACAAACCGTTGGCCATCTTGTTGAGGGCGTAGCCGGCAAGCGCGCGGTTGCGGTCAAACAGCGGCGTTTCGGGAAGCCTGTCGCCGCTGGCCCGGCTGTTGACGGACGGTGTCGGCATGGCCTGCACGTCAACGCCGCGACGGCGTTAAAATCGTTGCCTGTGGCGGCCGCGACTTGTCGATATCGGGATAATCCAGGGTGAAATGCAGGCCGCGGCTTTCGGTCCGCATCATCGCCGAGCGGATGATCAGGTCGGCGACAACGGCCAGATTGCGCAGTTCCAGCATGTCGCCGGTGATCTGGAAGTTACTGTAGTATTCAGTAATTTCGGAAAGCAGCAGATCGATCCGGTGTTTCGCCCGCTCCAGCCGCTTGGTGGTCCGCACAATGCCCACATAATCCCACATGAAGCGGCGCAGTTCCTCCCAGTTATGGGACACCACCACTTCCTCGTCGGCTTCGCGGACCCAACTGTCATCCCACGGCAGGATGGCCGGCGGTTCCGGGGTTTCGGGCAGTTTCGAGACGATATCCTGGGCCACGGCGGTCGACAGCACCAGACATTCCAGCAACGAGTTGGACGCCATCCGGTTGGCCCCGTGCAGGCCCGTATAGGCTACTTCGCCTGCCGCATACAGCCCCTCGATATCGGTGAGCCCGTGCAGGTCGGTCATCACCCCGCCACAGCTGTAATGCGCCGCCGGCACGATCGGCAGCGGCTCTTTGGTCATATCGATGCCAAACTCCAGGCAACGGCCATGGACGGTCGGGAAATGCTCGAGAATGAAGGCTTCCGGCTTATGGGAGATGTCCAGATACAGACAGTCAACACCGAGCCGTTTCATTTCATGGTCGATAGCGCGGGCAACAACGTCGCGCGGCGCCAGTTCCGCCTGGGCATGGAACTGATCCATGAACCGCGTGCCGTCGGGCAGCAACAATCTGCCGCCTTCGCCGCGCACCGCTTCGGTGATCAAAAAGGACTTGGCATCGGGATGAAACAGGCAGGTCGGGTGAAACTGGGTAAATTCCATGTTGGCGACCCGACAGCCGGCCCGCCAGGCCATGGACACCCCGTCACCGGTGGCGCCATCGGGATTCGAAGTATAGAGATAAACCTTGCAGGCGCCGCCCGACGCAATAACCGTTGAGCGGGCACTGTAGGTATGAACAGTTCCTTCGCGGGTGTTCAGGGCATAGGCACCGATGCAGCGGCCACGGCGGCCGCTGGGCAGGGTTTCGCGGATCAGGTCGACGGCAATATGTTGCTCGAGAATTTCAACATTGGGGCGCTCCCTGACCCGTTCCACCAGAGTCATTTCAACTTCCCTGCCGGTGGCATCAGCGGCATGGACGATGCGCCGGTGCGAATGGCCGCCTTCCTGGGTCAGATGCGGGATCTGGCCGCCGTCCGGGCCGTCCTCCTGGGAAAAACCGACACCAAAGGCAACCAGCCGCTCAATTGCGGCACGCCCATGTTCAACGATAAACCGCACCGCCGCTTCATCGCACAGGCCGGCACCGGCAACCAGGGTGTCGGCGACATGGGCATCGACGCTATCGGTTTCATCAAGGACCGCGGCAATACCGCCCTGAGCGTAATAGGTATTGCTTTCCTCCAGGGCATTTTTTGTCAGCACCCCGACCCGCAGATGCGATGGCAGTTCCAGGGCAACCCCCAGACCGGCAGCGCCACTGCCGATTACCAACACATCAAAGCGGTTTGAATGGGTCATCACATGCCTTAGCCCAGTTCCAGATTCTTGCCCAGACGCCCGGCCAGGTCCTGGATATACTGCCAGGCCACCCGCCCGGACCGCGAGCCCCGGGTCACTGTCCATTCGAGGGCTTCGGCCCGCAGATCGATGGCCGGATCGTTCAGGCCAAAGCGCTCCGCATAACCTTCGATGATCGCAAAATAGGTGTTCTGGTCGCAATTATGAAAGCCAAGCCACAGGCCGAAGCGGTCCGACAGCGATACTTTTTCCTCAACCGCCTCGGAAGTATGGATCGCGGTTGAGCGTTCATTCTCGATCATGTCCCGCGCCATCAGGTGGCGGCGGTTGGATGTGGCATAAAACAAGACGTTGGACGGGCGGCCTTCGATGCCGCCTTCAAGCACACCTTTCAAAGATTTATAGGTGTCATCCTGGCTATCAAAGGATAAATCGTCGCAGAACAGCAGGCAGCGGCGGTCTGATTTGCGCAAAAGCGACAGCAGTCGCGGCAGGGAAGGGATATCTTCGCGGTGAATTTCGACCAGGGCCAGAATTCCCGGAGATTTTTCATTGATATCGGCGTGAACCGCCTTCACCAGCGAGCTTTTGCCGGTACCGCGGGCCCCCCACAACAGGGCATTGTTGGCGGCAAAACCATCGGCAAAGCGCTGCGTATTGTCGGCCAGCAGATCGGTTTGCCGGTTGATGCCCTTGAGCAGCGCCAGTTCGACCCGGTTGACGGCCGCGATCGGTTCCAGAAAATCAGGATCGGAATGCCAGACGAAGGCGTCGGCTGCATTGAGATCAGACGGTTGCGTGACTGCCGGGGCCATCCGTTCGAGGCTGGTGGCAATGCGTTCCAACAAGGGAATAAGTTTATCAGTATCAGTCATGGCGGCGGAGATTAGGCACCCGGAGCGGCATCGTCAATCGATAGAAGTCGACGGCATTGAGAATATCGGTGCTGGCAGTCCTGAAATTCGCTGCCATATGGAAGAGAAGGCGGTATACGGATTGTTTACGATTGCAACTTGGGGCGCGACAGGTATAGTCCGCAACGGAATTTTCAGGCGGCCCGTTGGCCCGGATTTAGGAGTTTTTGATGTTTGTTTCACCTGCATATGCACGAGCCGGCGGCGCCACTGGCGGCGGCGGTCTCGAAGCGTTGTTGCCACTGGTTCTGATTTTCGTGGTTTTCTATTTTCTGCTGATTCGTCCGCAGCAAAAGAAAATGAAGGATCACAAGGCGATGCTCGCCGATATTCGCCGCGGTGACAAGATCGTCACCGGCGGTGGCATCATGGGCACCATATCCAAGGTCGATGACGATCATATCGTCACGGTCGAGATCGCCAAAGACGTCAAAGTCAAAGTGCGGCGCGAACTGGTCTCGGCAGTTCTCAATAAAACAGGCCCGGTTTCAGCCGCAGCCAATGACGCCGGTGTCAGCAAAAGCACCGGTATTGTCGGCATGCTAAGCGGATTTTTTGGCAGCAAACAGGCACCGGCTGCAGAAACCGCACCCGAGGCCGAAGCCGAGGAAGCCCCGAAAAAAGCCCCGCGGGCCGCACGGGCCCGGAAAAAACCGGCAGCACCAGAAGCGCCGGCATCAAATGATGGTCCCGAGAGTGCCGGGTCAAGCGATGCTCCGGCGCCCGCAAACGACGACAAATAACTAAAAAGACTGAAGAAAAGGCGAGGGCGATGGTCTATTTTTCCAAAACGAAAACAATTATGGTACTGCTGGTATGTCTGTTCGGCCTTGCCTTCTCGTTGCCTAACTTTTTCAAGGAAAGCACGCTCGCCTCCTTGCCCGACTGGTTGCCCCACAAACATGTCAACCTGGGCCTCGATCTGCAGGGTGGATCACACCTTTTGCTTGAAGTGGAAATCAATGCGGTGATCAGAGAGCAGTTGGAAACTCTGGTTGACGATGTCCGTATTGAACTGCGTAAAGCCAAAATCAACTACACGGGTCTGGGTGTCAGTGGCACCAGTGCCGTCAAGGTGACCATTCGCAAGGCCGATGAAACTGACCAGGCCCGCACCCTGGTGCGCGCCATCGCCGCCCAGTCTGACGTGTCCGTGGACAACAATACAATTCTTGTGGAGATGACCGACCGGGAAATCGCCGATCGCCGCAACGCAGCGATGCAGCAGTCCGTCGAGATCGTGCGCCGGCGCATCGACGAAACCGGAACCCGCGAGCCGACCATCCAGCGCCAGGGAGATGACCGCATTCTGGTTCAGCTGCCGGGCGTCAAGGACCCGGAACGGATCAAGGCCCTGCTTGGCAAGACCGCCAAGATGAGCTTCCATTTGACCGATGACCGCCTCGATGACGCGATCCGGGGGCGGGTGCCGCCGGGTGCCAGTTTGTTGCCCCGTGTTGACCCGACCCAGGGATTTGGCCAGGTCCTGATCAAGAAGCGGGTTATGGTATCGGGCGAGGATCTGGTGGATTCGCAACCCAGTACCGACAGCCAGTCCGGCCAGCCGGTTGTCACCTTCCGCTTTAATTCGCGCGGATCGAAAAAATTCGGCGCCGCAACCGCAGCCAACGTCAACCGCCCGTTTGCCATTGTCCTCGACGGCAAGGTGATCAGTGATCCGGTCATTCGCGAGCCTATTTTGGGCGGCAGTGGCCAGATCAGCGGCAACTTCACCTTTCAGGAGGCGACCGACCTGGCGCTGCTGCTGCGCGCCGGTGCACTGCCTGCACCGTTGGCTATTCTGGAAGAACGTTCGGTCGGACCGGGACTGGGTGCGGATTCCATTTCCGCCGGTAAAATCGCCAGTATTCTGGGCATGATTTTGGTTGTTGTCTTCATGGCCATTGCTTATGGGCGGTTTGGCCTGATGGCCGACGCCGCACTGATCATCAATATGATCCTGATCCTCGGCGGATTGTCGGCCCTGCAGGCGACCCTGACTTTGCCGGGTATTGCCGGCATTGTGCTGACCATCGGCATGGCGGTTGATGCCAACGTGCTGATTTTCGAGCGCATCCGTGAGGAAGTGCGGCTGGGCAGGGGACCGGTATCGGCCATTGATGCCGGTTACAGCCGCGCCCTGACAACGATTATCGACGCCAATGTGACCACTTTGATTGCCGCAGCCCTGCTGTTTGTATTTGGCTCCGGCCCGATCAAGGGTTTTGCCGTGACGCTCGGGATAGGTATTGTGACCTCGATGTTTACCGCAATCATGCTGACCCGCCTGTTTGTTATCATCTGGCTGCGCCGGACCAACCCCAAAGAACTGCCCATATAGGAGTAAGATGATGCTGCGTGGCTTGAACCTGATACCGGCAGACGTAAACCTGGCCTTCATTCCCAAACGGAAGCTGTTCTTTGCCTTCTCCATCCTGCTGGTGCTGACCTCGATCGTCCTGTTTATGGGCAAGGGGCTTAATTACGGCATTGATTTCAAGGGCGGCATCATGCTTGAGGTGCGCACCGAAAAGGCCGCCAACATTGCCGCCATGCGCAAGCAGTTGGGTGATCTGGGACTGGGTGAGATTGCGCTGCAGGAATTTGGCCAGCCGACCGACGTGCTGATCCGCATCCAGCGTCAGGATGGCGACGAAAAAGCCCAGCAGGAGGCCGTTGCCCAGGTCAAACAGGCGCTCGGTGCCGGTGTTGAATACCGACGCACGGAATTTGTCGGTCCCAAGGTCTCCAACGAACTGTTCGTGGATGGCCTGATGGCTGTCGGTTTGGCGATTCTCGCCATTCTGGTCTACATCTGGTTCCGCTTTGAATGGCAGTTTGGTTTCGGAGCCGTTGTCGCCCTCGGCCATGATGTGATTTCAACAATCGGTATCTTCGCCCTGTTCGGGCTGGAGTTTAACCTGTCGACCGTGGCGGCAGTGCTGACCATCGCCGGCTATTCAATCAATGATACGGTGGTTGTGTTCGACCGGGTGCGTGAGAATCTGCGCAAATACAAGAAGATGCCATTGCCGGAAATCCTCAACAATTCCATCAACGAAACCCTGTCGCGCACCGTCATCACCTCGGTCACCACCCTGATCGCCCTGCTGGCTCTGTATTTTCTGGGTGGCGCGGTGATCCGCGATTTCAGCTTTGCCATGATCTGGGGTGTCCTGATCGGCACTTATTCATCGATTTGCCTGGCCGTGCCGATCCTTTTGAATTTGAACATTCAACGCCGCGGTACACTGGTCGGCGAAACCGTAGAAGACGCCCCGAAAACGCCGTAACCGGTCATGTCGCTGGATATTACCCCGGTTACCGCGCCCGGCCGTCAGGTCATCCAGAGATATGGCGGCGGCGGCTTTCGCATTGCCGGGATCTCCTTTCTGTCCTCGGTCCTGGTCATGGCCGAAAGCTCTGTGGCCTGGCCGGTTACCCGGCCTGCGGACATCACCCTGGAAAGCCTGCAGCCGCTGTTCGCCGATGAATTTCCGGTGGGTATCGTGCTGATCGGTTGCGGTGCCAAATTCACCGCCCCGCCAAAGGACCTGCGGGCCGGCCTGAAGGCGCAGGGGGCGGTGCTGGAATGGATGGATACCGGGGCTGCCTGCCGGACCCTGAATGTCCTGCTCAACGAAGAACGCCAGGTCATGGCGGCACTGATCGCGGTTGACTGAAGGCGGCAGGTCAGCGGCTGGTTCTCACAGAATGTGGGAAATGTCTTATTGACGTTGAAAATTGCCCGCTGTTAGCCACAAACCGGACCGCTTTTTCAGACAGGAAATTCGGGGCGATTCACTCAGAGTATGTTTGGAATATAAAATGCCCGATACAAACCCAATTCAGTACCCCGCCCCACAAGCCGATATTTTCTGTTTCCCTCAGGCCTATTCGGCGGATGAAAGCGCAGAGATTTTCGAACTGCTGAAAACCGATCTGGATTGGCAGCAGGCGCATATCACCTT
>JABMNT010000100.1 GCA_013203595.1 Rhodospirillales bacterium | reverse complement strand
TGACCAGCAGGTTAACCCGACACCGGTCTTCTATGACGTACTGCGTAAAAAGAAGACCTTTGACGTGTCTCTGGACTTCAACTGCCAGTCGGTTATCAACCCGATTGCCGACATCACCAAGTTCCTGGGCTCTTCCGGAAACAACTACGGTTCATACGAAGATCAGCCGCTTGAGGATATCTACAACAAGATTCTTCAGTCCGGCGACGAAGCTGAACAGCGTCGTCTGATCCGTGATTACGAAACACGTGCGCTTTCTGACGAAGCCCGCATTATGATTTCGTTGTGGTGGTACAAGATCAATCCACACCGGTCCTACATGAAGGGCTGGAAGATTGCTCCAAGTCACTACCTGAACCAGCACCTGGATAACATCTGGCTCGACAGATAAGAAACAGGCGAGACTAAATGAACCCCACCCGCTGCATTAAGGCGGGTGGGACTTCATCTTTTTGATGCGATCGAACCTTCCGGTAAACATTTATGATTAAATATTTAATAAAACGCCTGCTACTGCTGCTGCCGACGCTGTTGGGTGCGGCCGTTTTGGTTTTTTTCCTATTACGCCTTGTTCCGGGCGATGTCTGTGAAATCAGACTGGCCGGTACGGGTCTCTATGCCGACCCTGCGGAAATTGAATTATGTCGCAAGGATCTGGGCCTTGACCAGCCAATGATCGTGCAGTTCTTCGACTTTCTCTGGGGCTATGCAACCTTTGATCTGGGCAATTCCATGTGGACCGGGCAGCCGATTATCCATGAAATCAGCCTGCGCTTCCATCTCTCGCTTCAGGTTGCGATTATGGCGACCGTTGTGGCTGTTGGCATTGCTATACCGTTCGGTATTATTTCTGCGGTCAAGCAGAACACCTGGATCGATTATGTGGTCCGCGGCTTTTCGATTGCCGGCATTGCCATGCCGTCGTTCTGGCTGGGGATTCTCATTATTTTGGGGCTGCTTATCGGATCCCAGGAAATATTCGGTGAACCCTGGATGCCGCCTATTCAGTTCAAACCCATATGGGAAGACCCGGTGTGGAACATCTCGCAGCTTATCTGGCCGGCGGTGGCGACGGGATACCGCTATTCGGCGGTTGCTACCCGGATGACCCGCTCCGCTTTGCTCGAAGTTTTGCGCGAAGATTATGTGCGGACAGCGCGGGCCAAGGGGCTTCTTGAAAAAGTTATTATCAACCGCCATGCACTTAAAAATGCATTGCTGCCCGTGGTTACGGTCATCAGTATCGAGTTTGCCTTTCTAATGGGCGGACTGGTGGTTACCGAACAGGTCTTTAACCTGAACGGGCTTGGCAGATTGTTCGTGGAATCGGTGGGCGCACAGGATTTCAACATGACCCAGCAACTGGTGATGTTGGTCGTGCTGATTTTCGTTCTGACGAACTTTTTCGTCGATATTTTATATGCGTGGCTCGACCCGCGCATTCGTTACAGTTGAGGATTGAATAGCATGGCAACGGTATCCGAAGTTCAAGTCGAAGCCGAAACCGAGGACCTTGCTAATAAAAGCAGGTTCCTCGATGTAGTTATGATCATGCTGCGCAAACAACCGCTGGCCTCCTTTGGTGCGGCGATTGTACTGGCGATGATTTTCATGGCGGTTTTCGCTGATGTAATTACGACGATTGATCCGGAAGCAAACGATCTCGAATTTATGCTGACGGCTCCGGGCGATCAGTTCTTTCTGGGCACGGATCAATTCGGACGCGATCTGCTGACCCGGATCATTTATGGGGCACGGACAGCCCTGTTCGTTGGCTTCACCTGTGCCATCGTCGGTTCAACCCTGGGTCTGGTCCTGGGTGTAGCCAGTGCCTATTTCGGTGGTCTGTTTGATCTGATTATCCAGCGCGTTGTCGATGTGATCATGGCGTTTCCGCTGATTATTCTGGCGCTGGCGGTTGTTGCTACATTGGGGCCTGGCGTTGAGAACGTGATTATCGCTATCACCATACCCTTTGTTCCGCAATGCGCGCGGGTTGTCCGCTCGAACGCTCTGGCCATTCGTGAAATTCCCTATGTGGATGCGGCGCGTGCCCTTGGCTTCAGCCATATGCGGATCATTATGCGCCACATGGTGCCCAACGTCATGGCGCCGTTTCTGATCATGCTGACCTCGTTTCTGGGCCAGGCGATCCTGTTGGAAGCGTCGCTTTCCTATTTGGGGCTGGGGGTTCAGGAACCGACAGCAGCTTGGGGATTGATGCTGCAGGGCGGTGCTGAAGAATATGCCGAAAGCGCGCCCTGGGTTGCCATCTGGCCGGGTGTTGCCATCAGTCTGGCGGTGTTTGGCTTTAACCTGTTTGGTGATGGTGTTCGCGATACCCTGGATCCAAAACTACGATCCCAGTAGGACATAACAAGTAATCAAAACGCGGACCTCTGGTCCGCGTTTTGTGTTTGGGAACAGATGATGACGACGACGAAACGAGTTGCCCTGATGGGCTTTTTGCTGGAAAGCAATTCTTTTGCGCCGGTTTCACAGGAGGCAGATTTCACGACTCTGTGTTATCTGGCGGCTGATGAAATTCTGGCCGATATCGCTTTGCCCAATGGCCGGCTGCCCGCCGAAATACCGGCGTTTTACAAGGCCATGGAGGGCTCCGGCAGGGATTGGCAGGCACTGCCCATCGTTGTTGCTGCAGCCGAGCCGGGCGGCCCCATCGACCAAAACTTTTTCGAGCGAACCCGTGATGACATGGAGCAGCGCCTGCGCGCCGCCATGCCTCTGGATGGGGTCTATATCGCCGAACACGGGGCGATGACCGGGACCGCCAGCCATGACCCTGACGGTGACCTGTTCGCCATGGTGCGGGCGGTTGTCGGGCCGGATGTGCCGATCCTGGCGACCCTGGACCTGCACGCAAATATTTCCGAAAAAATGATCGAGACGACGGATGTTCTGATTTCCTACCGGACCAATCCGCATGTCGACCAGAAAGCCCGTGCTGAAGAAGCCTGCCGGCTGATGATCGAGATCTGGGAGGGTATGTGTCCGCAAGTGGCATTTATCCGCTTGCCCCTGGTCGCGCCCACCGTCACCTTGCTGACGGCGGAAGGACCTTATGCGGAGTTGATCCGATACGGGCAGAAGGCCAAAGCCGGGGTGATTGCCAATGTCTCTGTGGTCGCCGGCTTCGTCTATGGCGATACGCCCATGAACGGCATCGCCATCATCGTTACAGCGCGTGGCGAGCGGGCGGCGGCGCAGGCCCTGGCCGAAGATATCGCCAGCCGCGCCTGGGCCATGCGGGAGCGCTTCAAGAAGGTCCTGACCCCGGTTGCCGATGCGGCGGCCATGGCCTGGGCCAATGGGGCAGACCCATCGCGACCGGCACAGATCCTCGCCGATGTCGCCGACAATCCGGGTGGCGGTGGCCGTGGCAACACCACCTGGTTATTGCAGGCCTTGCTCGATGTGGAGGCCCAGGGGGTGATGTTTGGCGTGTTTATTGATCCGGCCCTGGCCCGCGCAGCCCATGCCGCCGGGGAGGGTGCAACGTTCCCGGCGACACTGAACGCGGAAACGGAAAGCCGGTATTCAAAACCGCTGACGGCTGCGGCCACTGTCGAGCGCTTATCCGATGGCAAAACCATCGGGCGTCGCGGGATCTGGGCCGGGCGGGCAATCAGCATCGGTCGATCTGCCCTGATCCGTATCGGCGGTGTGCAACTGGTTGTCGGCACGCACCGCAAGCAGGCGGCCGATCCGGCCTTGTTCGAACTGTTTGGCCTTGATCTGGCCGCCGCCCGTACACTGGTTGTCAAATCACGCGGCCATTTTCGGGCCGGGTTTGATGAGGGTTTTCGGCCGGAAAACATCTACGAAGTCGATGCCCCGGGCCTGACCTCGCCGGTGCTCGGCAATTTCGATTTCAAGGGCCTGCCACGGCCCGTCTATCCGCTAGATGAAGACACCACCTGGGCCGGGCCGTCCTGGAAATAACGGGATGGTTGGCTTTATCTAAACACCCATGAACAGGCCGCCGTTGACGTGCAGGGTCTGGCCGGTGATATAGGCGGCTTCCGGCAGGCAGAGATAGCGAACCATGCTGGCGATCTCGTCCGGCAGGCCCAGGCGGTTGACCGGCGGCTGCACGGCAAGGGTCGGGCGGACACCGGCCGAAGCCGGGCGGTCGGTATCGATATGGCCCGGCGATACCACATTGCAGGTGATGCCGTTACCGGCGACTTCCGAGGCCAGACCCCGGGTGAAGCCAACCAGCCCGGCTTTTGCCGTCAGCAAATGGACGCGGTTCTTGGTTCCCAGATAGGCGGAAATGCCGCCCAGGGTTACGATCCGCCCGGCGCCCTGTCTTTTCATATGTGGGATACAGGCCTTTGATAACAGGAAAGCGCCGTCGAGAGGGACCGACAGCACCCGATGCCATTCGGCCAGGGTCATTTCCTCGATCGGCTTCTGACCGCGCACCGAGGCATTGCTGATCAGAATATCTATGCGACCGAAGGCGGCGGCAGCCATATCGACCATCTTTTTCACCATTTCCTCGTTGGTCACATCGCCGACGTAGGCCATCGCCTGGCCACCAAATTCTGAAATTTCATGGGCGACGGCATCGGCCGCTTCGCGGTCCTGGACAGCGTTGACAACAACCGCGGCACCTTCCCGGGCCAGACGCAGGGCAATGGTTTTTCCGATATTTCTGGCCGCACCGGTGACGATGGCTACCTTGCCCGCAAAGGGCTTGTTGGGGTCGGTCAATTTATTTTCTCCTGTTATCGGGACGCTTCAGGAGCGGCCAGTGAATTCGGGTTTGCGTTTCTCAATAAAAGCCCTGACGCCCTCTTCAAAATCTTTGCTTGCCGTGCAATCGACAAAGCCGTCTATTTCCTTGTCCAGCTGGATGTCCATTGGCGTCGACAGCGATGCGTTGAGCAGGGCTTTGGCGTGGCCATGGGCAGCGGTCGGGCCGTTGGCCAGTCTGGAAATGATTTTTCTGGCCTCGGCCTGGACCTGATCGGCGGCGAAGACCCAATTGATCAAACCCCATTTTTCGGCGGTTTCCGCATCAAACCGGTCGCCCAGCAGGGCGATCTGAAAAGACCGTTTCAGGCCGACACTGCGTGGCAGATGATAGGTCGATCCGCCGTCCGGGCTGACCCCCAGATGGCAGTAGGCGAGGGTGAAGAAGGCGTTGTCGGCGGCGATCACCAGATCACAGGCCAGCATCAGACTGACGCCGGCGCCAGCCACGGCACCATGGACCCATGCGACAATCGGTTGCGGCAATTGACGCATTTTCACAATCACACGATGGACATTATGCAGCAAACGTTCGAACTCGCGGCTGCGCGCCGTCACGTCCGGTTCCGTATCCAGCATCCGTTTGAATTTCTTGATATCGCCGCCAGCCATGAAATGGTCACCAGCCCCCTGCAGGACCACGCAGCGGATATCCGGGTGCCCGTCGACGGCAGACAGAATCTGGTCCAGGGCGTCGACCAGATCGGGATTAATCGCATTCAGCGATGTCGGGCGGTTGAAGGTGATCCAGCAGACGCCTTCACGCACGTCGGCAAGTACGGTTTCATTTGGCGACAGAATCGCAGCAGACATCGGTTTTCCCTGCACAGTTAAAAAGAGCCGGTCAGCAATCTTAATGTTGACCCACCCCTTATCACGGTTGCAGGCGTGGGATCAACTGCTGACGCGTGAATCCCAATAATCGATGTTTATGTCACGAATAAGGTCATCATGTTTATATTCCAGACAGCGCCGGACGCCACCGAAGGCGTTCGAAGGCCCGCCCGAAAAACAATCCTTATAGGCATCGCGGGCACGCGTGAAACCACCGCGTCTGACCGGGTCTGACGGCATCTCGTCGCCGATACCCTTTTTCCAGATTGTATCGCCAGCTCCTTCATACACCGGCCCCTGCAGGGGCAGGGACTGCATGACCCGGGCCAGAAGTCTGGCCGCTGAAGCCTGTTGCGTGCGATCGGCAATTGCGGTGCCCTGCTGGCGCAGTGAGCCGGTTGCAAAGGCGATTTCCTGTTCGGTCAACGGGTTGGGGTCATTGGCCACCGGTTCCGGCAGCATTGACGCATTGGCGGCAACCTTGATAACGGCGTTGGTGCCGCCCAGTTTGAGCAGATCCTTTTCCAGGATCACCGCCGCAACGGACATAAATCCGCGCGATTCGATGAAGCTGACGTGGCTGGATGCGGGCAGATCGATGGGGTTGCTGCCATCAGCATTGACTGTCAGGGTGAAATCTTCGGCGACAGCTGGCAAATAGACAGCACCCATGGCCGGTGCCGGTCGTTCACGCTGTAAACAATAGGTGCTGAGCTGGGCCTTGCAGATCCCTTCGTTACAGACAAAGGGAACCCCCACGTCGGTTTCCAGGACCGCCAAAATCTGCGGTGCGGCCAGCGTCGGTGAGACATATAAAAAACCCATGAGGACGGATGCGGTGGCAGAGGCAACTAAGTCACGATAACCCATAATACTCCTCCGATGTGATGGCAGTGGGGCGGTATACTGGTATTCCCGTTCTGTGCCTATTGTCGCCCGAATTGATTTTCAGCGCAATGGGGATGGCGGAATTGTGATCGGACGGCCAGCGGCCAGCGGCCAGCGGCCAGCGGCCAGCGGCCAGCGGCCAGCGGCCAGCGGCC
>JABMNT010000099.1 GCA_013203595.1 Rhodospirillales bacterium | reverse complement strand
ACCTTACATGGCCGGACCGTGCCGATCCCCCGCTTGCAGCAATGGTATGGAGAGTCGGTCTATACCTATTCACGTCTGCACATGCCGGCGAGACCGATGACGCCTTTGCTGTCACGCCTCAAGGACCGGGCTGAACAGCTAACCGGATTTACCTATAACAGCGCGCTCTGCAATCTCTACCGCCATGAGCGAGACAGCGTCGCATGGCATGCGGACGATGAGGCAGAGTTGGGAACAAATCCGGCCATCGCTTCTCTCAGCTTCGGCAGTGATCGAATTTTTCAATTTAAGCCAAAATCAGGCGTGACCCTGCCGTTCAATATCAACCTGCAGGCGGGCAACCTGTTATTGATGAAGGGCGAAACCCAGCACTACTGGCTGCACCAGATCCCCAAGACCAACAAACCAACGGGCGAGCGTATCTGCCTGACCTTCCGGATGACTTATTCCTGATCTAAACGACTCAGCCTTTAAGGTAATGTCTCTTATTTAGTCCATCTCCGCCAAAAACCGCACCGCCGGATTTCGTCCGCTTCCTGGGGTACAGCGGTCGTTTTGTCTCAATTGGTCTGAAAATCAGGTGGATTGTCTCGGCATCTTGGCGAACCCACTTCAGCGATTGCCCATCTGACTTTTAACAGCGGCCACGACCTCTGCAATGACCGGCTCCCAGGTCTTGTCCGCGTCCTGACGGAACAGCCGCATGGTCGGATACCAGGGACTGTCGTCACGGTCCAGTAACCAGCGCCAGTCAGGGATGTACGGAATCAGTCCCCAGGCCGGGCAGGCGAGGGCGCCGGCCACATGCAGGGGCGAGGTATCGACCGAGATCACCAGATCAACACAGCTCATGGCACCCGCGGTTTCCGCGAAGCTCGTCAGTTGTGGCGCCAGATCGGTAATCCGGTCGCCGAACAGGGCTTTTGCCTCACCGGTTTTGCCGACCTGCAGGCTGTAGGCGGAGAGGCCCGGAATTTCAACAAGGGGGCGCAGTTGTTCAAGCTTCAGGGACCGGTTGTGATCGTTGGTGTGGTTTGGATTTCCGGCCCAGACCAGGCCCACACGGAACCCCGTATCGCTGGCAAGACGCGCGGCCCAGGCCTGTTCGATGGCCGGATCAACCGTCACATAACCCGCTTCGCCGGGAATGGTTTCGAGGGTGGTGGCAAACTGCTGCGGCAGATCCATGATCGACACATGGAAGTCAAAATCAGGGGGTGGTGTGCCCTGCAGGTTAAAACTGTCAACCCCCTGCAATCCCCTGAAAAGATCAACCAGCTGGCTGGGAATTTCCATGATCACCCGCGCCCCCAGTCCCTTCAGCAGGGTTGCATAACGGGCAAACTGAACAATGTCGCCAAGCCCTTGCTCCGGATACACATAGATCGATTTGCCACTGAGATCCTGATCCTGCCAGGCCGGCTTGTCGTAGCTGCGCCGGGCCAGAACACTGCCAGGGATCCGGCCACGCCAGCCGTATTCCGGCCAGCCTTCCTCAAACTGCCCGCGCATCAGCAACATATAGCCGAGATTGGCATGGGCTTCCGCATAATCAGGTTTGATTTTAATCGATTCCCTGAACTTTTCCGCCGACGCATCGAAACGCGCCATATCCTTGAGCGCCGACCCCATGTTGTTGAGGGCCGCATAATGATTGGCGTTTCTGGCCAGCACCTGATTAAAGGTTTCGATGGCTTCCTGGCTGCGGCCCGAACTGTTGAGGGCAGCCCCCATATTGTTCATGACTTCATCGGGGTCCGCACTGAGCGAAATTGCCGTCTCGTAACAAGCAAGCGCCTCGTCAAAGCGGCCGACCTTGGCCAGCGCAATGCCCAGATTGTTGTGCGTTGCACCGAGCTCAGGGTTAAGCGCACGGGCCCGGTTCAGGCGCTCAATGGCCAGTTCATCCAGACCCAGGTCGCCCAGGCAATTGGCGCTGTTGACCAGTGAGTCGACGAAATCGGGGTTTACGGCGAGGGCGCGGTCGAAGCAGGTGAGTGCTTCCTGGTGGCGCCCCAGCCGGCGCAGGGCAACACCCAGATTGTTGTTTGCTTCAAGCAGGTCCGGATTGCTGGCAAGGACCCCTTCGTAGGCCGCGATCGCCTTGTCATACATTTCCTGTTCGCGGTACAAATCGGCCAGCCGCACCTGGACCAGAAGTTGCGAGCTGTCCAGCGACACCGCCTGTTCAAGCCTGGTTATGGCCGCTGTGGGGTCACCCGTTTCCTTCAGGGCAATGCCCCAGTTTACAAAGGCTTCCGTGTATTGAGGGTCAATCTTGGTTGCCATTTGCAAAAGCCCCAACGCCCGCTCCTGGTCGCCGAAAGTGAGCATGACGGTTCCCAGGTTATGGATTGCTTTGGCATGGCGGTTATTGACGGAGATCGCCGCCGAATAGGCACCGGCGGCCTGCTCAAGCCGCCCGTTCCGTTGGTGGTCAACACCAATGGCAAACTCCACATCACCCGGTTCAGCAGATGTCATTTACCCAATCCCACATATTGAGGTTGCTGCCATTGTCGAAATCCTCTTCGCGTTTTGTTGTAACCGGACATCTCCATGTCCAATCTAGGGCGATTTAGGTT
>JABMNT010000098.1 GCA_013203595.1 Rhodospirillales bacterium | reverse complement strand
GGGATGGAAGATTTATGCCTAAAACATCATCAAAACTCCCTTTTTAGAAAATCTCAACTGCAAAAGGACGAATCGTATCGGCGCAAGATTATTTAGAGAGAAAAGTTACGCGGGAAAACAAGAATTTTGCAACTGGCTCATACTTACCTGTTATTTGTATTCCCATCTCGGAATTATTGATTACACACCCAGTTATTGAAAGGCAAGCTCTCCCGTCCAATTACCACCTGTGGTATGAAATACGCCTTTCCTTGTATGTAGATGATGGGACCCGGCCGGTTATCGGCCTGGGCTACCCAAAAGGGAGCGTCCGCTGTTTCACCGATAGGCCAGGCCCGCCGCCGCTTGCTGGCCTGCCGGGGGCCGCATTTTCAGCAGATGCGAAGAATTCGCCGGCACCGATGCTTCCCTGAACTGGGCCTGATTGATTGTCGGCCGTTCCAGTGCGGAAATATACCACCACCTGCCGATCAGGCCGCCGGCCACACTGCCGACAAACACCGGCAGCCGCCCGACGCCCAGGCTCTCCATGATTACTGAGCCGACCACAACGCCGGCGCCGATCGCCAGCAAGCGGCCCATATCAAGCCCGCTGGCGGCCTCTGCTGGTGCCGGTGGTGGCCCGTTCTCCTGGGCAGCCCCCGCCTGAGGCAACAGTAAAACCACGCCCAGCAGGAAAGCGGTTAAAAATTTGCCAACCATCCTCGTTTTCTCCCCCGTTCTGGCTGAACTGACGCTGAACAGCTGCCAGTCCCGCTCGCCAACCCTGTACCCATATCCTGCGTTCAGAGTAAACAATCTGGCCTTCAATATCCATCAAAATAGCCCTTTGCCTGCCTGTCCGCGTCCGCGCCCCCCGGGTTGATGCGGACGGACCGCCCTGCTTCCGCTTTGTTGGTTCGGGTTAGACATTCATTGCACGGGTAAAGTATAGTCTGCAGAATAACAGAAAACGGGAGTTCCTGATGGTCCAGCGGGCGGTTATCGGCGTGACGGGGTATCTGCGAAACTGGCTCGTCGGTCCAGGGCTGGGCCTGTGGCTGTGCCTGTCAGGCGGCACCGCTCTGCATGCCGCAGACAACACGCTGCTGATTGCCGATAGTCTGCGTCAGCTGGATGTTGATTTTGGTGCCAGATTACAACAGTCCCTGCAGCCCGATTATCCCTTTGAAATTAAATCAGGCGAAAGCGAAGCCAACATCTTCCAGCAGGTTTTGGCGGCTGCTGATACGGTCGGTATTGGCCATGCGGATGTATTTGCCAACTATGTAAATGCCGATCCGCAATCGGCCGGGCGGTTGGAGTTTTATCGGGGAATTCCGGCCTGCCTGTTGCTGGTCGTGTCACGGGCGACGCCCGTCCAGTCCCTCGACGATCTGGTCAAGCGGCTGCGCTCGCTGACCACGACGGCACCCCTGATCATCGATGTCGGACCACAAGATGCCAGCCCGGCGGCGCTCTATGCGACCCTTAAACAGGTCGTGGCGGAATTTGAAGGGGTGACAACCGAACACGCCGGTGGATTTCGCGCCCTCAGCCGTGTGGCGTCCGGTCAGATCGACGCCACGGTCATTCTGGCCTATGCGCCGTTCCAGGATCAACGCATCCGTACCCTTATGCAGTCCGACAAGGTCAAAGTACTGCCGCTCTATTCCCATAGCCTGGGCAAGCGGTTCAATGGCGCCAAATCGCCTTATCTGGCGCGCAAGATCACGCTTGGCGACGGCAAGTGGTTTGTCGGCGCCGGCGAAAGCCTGCTGACGGTTTGCACGTCACTGGGGGTGGTTGCCAATACGGGCGTTGATCCACGCCTGTCGGAGGCCCTGGCCCGGATCACCCTGAGCGGTGATTTGCTGCCCCCGGGTTCCCGGCTCTCGACCACCATCGACGCGGGTTTATCGACGGTGACGGAAAGTTTCGGAAGTGCCAGAAAATGGCTTGAGGACGCTGTGAAGACAGGCCGCGACTGGTGGTCGTCGCCGGCTGAGCAAACCGGCCCGGCGGACGCCGGAACAGCTCCGTCACTTACCGGCGAAGAACCGGCGGGTGGCGGGCCATTGAAAATGCCGGGCGGTGATGGCAAGACCCCGGAATAAATTCTCTTTTTCCACAGCCTTTCTTAAACGAGTGGCGTATTTGAGAAAAATCAGATTGTCCTGATCCTGATTCCGGGATATCTGAATTCATAATAAGCATGCGCATAAAAAATAAAGGACCAAAGAAGTTGGAAGCAGCCAAACGCAAATTCTATGACCTGGTACGGGTCCAGGGATTAGAGGCGAACATGATCTCGCGCGCCCAGGAGAAAAGCCTGTTAAGTCAGGGCGTCACCCACTTCAACCTGAGCTTTCAGGATGCCCACGGTCTTTTTCTGAGCGCTGTCGCCGAGCAGAACATTGCCCTTGCCAGCGATGCCGATCATCACATCAGAACGTTCCTTGAACAGATGGCCAAAAACGGCAAGGTCTCGAAAAAACACTTCGCGGATGCGGTCGCCATATACAGACGCCTGACCAACGGCCAGGTCCCTGACGGTGAAGCCAGACGCCAGGTCAAAACCCTTATGCAGGAAAACGCCTGGCGGGCCCGCAGATCCCTTGTTTTCCCTTATCCCGGCTCGAAGCGCTGGTTTAACAAGATCTAATGCCTGTCATGTTGGCCCCGTCGTGAACGTCTGGGGCGGTTTTTTCCAGGCCAAGCCCCTGCCAGCGTGGTGCAATCGACACCTTAGTCCTTATTCGCGCGGATGACCCTGCCGGCGACAACGATGCCGGCAAACACCAGCAGGATCAGAATTGTCGCCAGGGCGTTGATTTGAGGGTTTACGCCAAGGCGCACGGACGAGAACACAAGCATCGGCAATGTGGTCGCACCCGGCCCCGAGGTGAAGCTGGCGATCACCAGATCATCGAGGGAAAGCGTAAAGGCAAGCAGCCACCCGGCCAGCAGGGCCGGTGCGATCAGGGGAAGGGTGATCACAAAAAAAACCTTCCACGGTCTCGCCCCCAGATCAAGGGCCGCCTCTTCGAGGGAGCGGTCGACCGACTTCAGGCGCGATTGCACAACCACAACCACATAGGCAATTGAAAAGGTGACATGGGCGATGGAAATGGTCAGCCAGCCGCGCGTTTGCGGCCAGTTGATCACCTGCTCCATGGAAACGAACAGCAGCAGCATGCTCAGGCCCAACAGGACTTCCGGCATGACAAGGGGTGCGGTCAGAATGCCCTGCATCAGATTGCGGCCAGAAAAAGCACCGAACCGGGTCAGTGCCACTGATGCCAATGTCCCAACAATAACCGCAAGGGTAGCAGATAAGCCGGCGATCTTGAGGCTTTGCAAGGCGGCGTTCAGCAGGCCTTCGTTTTTGAACAGCTCGCTATACCATTTGACCGAAAAGCCGCCCCAGACCGTCACCAGCTTGGATTCGTTAAAGGAATAGAAAACCAGCGAAATGATCGGCCCGTAGAGAAAGGCATAGGCAAAAATCATGGCGCTGGTGACAAAGCCGGGCGGGCGCAACCGGGTTTTCATTATTTATCGCCCTCGGATTGCTGCTGGTGGCGTTGCCACCAGACCAGGGGCAGGACGAGGATAATCAGCATGATGATGGCGACGGCCGACGCCAGTGGCCAGTCCCGGTTGAGAAAAAATTCGCTCCACAGGACCTTGCCGATCATCAGTGTGCTGGTGCCGCCAAGCAGTTCAGGGACGACAAACTCACCGATCGCCGGAATAAAGACCAGCATCGAGCCGGCAATCACGCCCGGCCAGGACAGCGGCAAAGTGACGTTCAGAAAAACAGCCATCGGCCGGGCGCCAAGATCGGCTGCCGCCTCGAGCAGGGAGCCATCCATTCTTTCCAGCGATGCATAAAGCGGCAGAATCATAAACGGCAGGTAGGAATAGGTAATGCCCAGATAAACCGCAAATGGGCTATAGAGCAGGGCAAGCGGAGAATCGATGATCCCGGCCCACAGCAGCAGACCATTGATCAGGCCTTCACTTTTGAGCAGGCCAATCCATGCATAAACACGGATCAGGAACGAGGTCCAGAACGGAAGGATGACCAGCATCAGCAGCAGGGTGCGGGCCTGTCCCCTTACCCGGCTGATACCAAGGGCCATGGGATAGCCGATAAGCAGGCAGAGGGCGGTTGAAATGGCCGCGATCTTCACGGAATTGGCATAGGCCGAGAGATATAGATCATCGGTGAACAGGAACTGGTAATTTGAGAAAGACCCCAGGACCCGAAACGACAGACCGCCAAGCCACTCGAAAACCTCCGTATAGGGGGGCAGGCCGATACGGCTTTCGGAAAAACTGATGCGCAGTAAAATCAGGAAAGGCAGGAGAAAGAAAACCACCATCCACAGATAGGGGACGCCAACAACAAGCCGACGCCCTGCCCCGTTGCGGGTGAACCGGGCGTTCCTGTTCATTGCACCAGCACAACGGCGTTATCGGCATGCCAGGACAGCACCACCTGGTCCTGCCAGGTAATTTTGCGCTCGGATGTATGTTGAGAGTTCAGTTGCGAGGCCTGCAGGACGCGCCCGCTCGCCAGCCGCACATGGTAGATAGACATATCTCCCAGATAGCCGATGTCGGTTACGGTTCCGATCACCTGATTGACATTTTCATCGGCTCCCGGCGCAAGGCTGATCTGCATTTTCTCCGGTCTGATCATCACGGTTAGCGGCGCACCATCACCAGCCAGGCCGCGCCGGGCGACGCAGATGTCATGGCCCAGTTCGGGGCAGTGGATCGATACACCCGCTTCCTCTTCGCGCCCCAGGACACCGTCGAACATGTTTGCCGTGCCGATAAAATCGGCAACATACCGCGACGCCGGATATTCATAGATTTCAGCAGGAGTGCCGATCTGTTGCAAGGCCCCGGTGTTCATCACACCGATACGCCCCGACATGGTCATTGCCTCATCCTGATCGTGGGTCACCAGAATAAACGTGATCCCCGTCTTTTCCTGCAGATTTACCAGTTCAAACTGGGTCCGTTGCCTGAGCTTTTTATCGAGGGCCGCCAACGGCTCATCGAGCAAAAGGACCTTGGGCTGCTTGACCAGAGCTCGCGCCAGAGCGACCCGCTGGCGCTGACCACCCGACATATTTTGCGGTTTTCGCCTGGCAAAATCAGCCAGTTCGACCAGTTCAAGCATGGCCGCCACCCGGTCCTTGATTTCTGATTTGGCGATGTTTTCCTGGCGCAGTCCAAAACCGACGTTTTGCTCCACATTCATATGCGGAAACAGCGCATAGGACTGGAAAACCATGTTCACCGGCCGTTCATAGGGCGGTGCCTGGGTCATATCCACGCCATCGATGATTATTTTACCGGAATCGGGATTAACAAGACCGGCAATCATCCGTAACAGCGTCGATTTGCCGCAGCCGGACGCCCCCAACAGGGAAAAAAGCTCGCCCTTATGGATGTCGAGCGACACATCATTGACGGCAACGGCACCGGCGTAGGTCTTTGTCAGATTCTCAAGCTGAATGAACGGCATTTCTTGGGCGGGCAACCGGGGCTCCGTGAGCTGGCGGGTGGGGTGCCGAACCGTCATATGCTGAAATCCCTTTTTTCAGAAAACGGGGGGCATGAAGATGATCTTCCTCCCCCCTGTTCCCACTGTGCGCAAGGCGTTTCGTTTAATGGTCTGTTTTGATGCGAGTCCACTCCCGGGTTAACTGCCTTATATAGGCCTGAGGCTTGGGCGGCACTGTAAAGAACTTAGCCCGCGTTTCCGGCGACGGATAAATCACCGGATCATTGCGGCGCTGCTCCGAGACGAAGGCATCTGTCCCCCTGATCGCATTGGCGTAGCCGACGGCGTCGGTAATCGGCCCGACCACATCCGCACGCATCATGAAATCAATGAATATATGGGCATTGTCCGGATGCGGCGCATCAGCCGGAATACCCATCACATCAATCACCACCTGTGCCCCTTCGACCGGCAGGTAAACACTGATATCGACGCCGTTTTTGGCTTCGCCGGCACGATCGCGGGCTTGCACCAGATCGCCGCCATAGCCATGCGCCACACACAGGTCGCCGTTGGCCAGGTCGTTGATATAACTGGACGAATGGATATAGCGCAGGTTTGGACGGATACGCTGGATGGCGGCGCTGGCGGCTTTAAAGTCTTCCGGATCTTCTGAGCGGGGGTTTTTTCCAAGCCAGACCAGAGCCGCTGCAAAAACCTCGCCCGAATCATCAAGCACTGATATACCGCAGCTTTTCAGGGGGTCCGACCACTTCGGATCGAAAATCAGGTCCCAGCTGTTGGTCGGTGCACCCGGGGCAAGCGCATTGACTTTGCCGCGGTTAAAACCAACACCGGTTCCGGCAATCATATAGGGTACAGCAAAATCCAGTATTTTTTCATCTGTTGCGTTCAGACTGTTGATCACACCTTCTTCCAGATTGCCGTAATTGGTTAATTTCTGCTTATCAAGGGGCTGGTAAATCCGGGCCTGGATCTGGCGGGCAAAAAACGGGAACGCGGACGGAAAGACCACATCATAACCGGACTTTCCGGCCATCAGCTTGGCCTCGACCATTTCGTTGGAATCATAGACGTCATAGTTGACCTTGATTCCTGTTTCCGCAGTAAACCTGTCGAGCGTGTCGCTGGCGATATAATCGCTCCAGTTAAATACATTCAGAAGCTTCTCCTCTGCTGCCGCAAGAGGATGACTAACAAGCACAGACAGCAGGGCACCCGCTGCCAAATGATAAGGTTTCAACATGTCAGATATATACTCCCGTAAAAGCAACCCGGCGACCGGAGTTGGTTCAAGTCAAGAAGCTGTCTGCAACCGGACAGATGGCTAATTATTCGGTCAATCAGGATAGATTTGTCAATTGAAATAGACAGGCCCGGGAGCGGTTATTTTGGCGGTGCACATTCCGCAGATCCGGCCGTCGGCACCGGGCATTGCAGGGGCGGATTTCGACCACAGAAGGCAGACGGTGAAAACCGGATGAACCACCGATGATTTGCCATTACAAGCCGCGCTGGCCGGTGCCACCGGTATGGGCAGGCGGGTTAGTCAGCAGGCAAAGCATGCGCAACAGCGCTCAGCCGACCTGATCAACCCAACGGCGTCCTGTGGCCGTTTCAGACCCGTGGACCCGTATGGGCCCCGCGGACGAGCTAGTCTTTAAGTAATTTATGCAGATCCTTGACCGACCGATAGATGACGTCGTGCTCTTCGTTCATCGGGCCTTCCGTCGGCGCCATGACAAACTGCACCCCGGGCAATGGCAACAGGGTGATTTCCAGGTCTTCAATGCGCATGCCTTCTAATTCCGAGGCTTCCAGCAGGGTCCTGACGATCCGGCGCTGCAGTGCAGAAATGATATCGGGATGGCGTTTGGCATTTATCTCCAGGGCGCGTTCCAGGGAGTTTCGGTCGGCTTCCGACAATTCGCGGGCGATGACGAATTCGAATGAGACACCCGGAATGATGCCGACATCGGTGACCACTTCCTTGAATTTATACCCGGCATCCTCAAGAAAGCCCCAGAACGGCGAGCCGTCCGGATGATGCATGTCGCGAATCGAACTCATGGGTGTGGGCGGTGAAAATGCCGAGGCGGAAAACAGACCCGTAAAATAGTCCCACATGCTGCCAGCCGAATTTACCGCCTCTTCAACAACACCTTCCGCCTTATCCAGCGCTGTCGTTACTTTGCCTTCGATTTGCTGCATTGCGTGGCTTGTCGCATAGGCAGGCGCAGAAACAAGACTTCCCCATATACCCAGGGAAATGACGATAACGGCTATTCGTTTTTGCATGGTAAAACTCCCCGGTCTCACGTTTGTCTCTATCGACATTTCATTTGATCCAAAATCTCCGGCTGCCGGCATTTCAGTGCCCCTTACCTGTATAGGATTTCAGGTTCAAAGCGTCCCGGCGTCCTTCTTCTCTTTCGTCGTCATCCAGGGGAATAAGCCCAAGATTGTCAAAGGCACCATCGGGTCCGACCATTTTCTCGCTGGACATGATGCGGATAAGCTCACGCAGACCACGGACCACACCTTTACCCTTTTTGTTTCGCATGTGGCCACGTTTGACATAATAACGGGGAAAGGCAACCAACTGGTAGTCGTCGGAAAGGACATTCTCCCGGGACGGCATGAACCCGTGGACCGGCAATATCGTCAATTGATCCTGATTGGCCAGATAGGTCAGTTCACCGGCGATGGCGATGGCGATCGTGTCTTCACCGGCGCTGGTCAGGGCGGTGATCATGCCCTGGTCATAGGGCTCCGGAATCTCCACAACCACGCCGTCGGTGCGCAATGTCGTGCATTTTTTAACCCGCTCAATGGATGCAAAAATTTCGTCAATACCCGGGTAATGGCGGCAACCGCCTTCCATGAAATTGTCATCGAAAAATCCACGCGAACCGGAAGCCGGATCAGGCACGATGATCTTTATCAACTGCTCCGGACCCGTCTTGCTGACGTCGCTCCATTTTGTATGCTCATTATTGTCAAAATCGCCATCTTCCGCCGGCAGGGTTTCCGCCGCTGCCAGATAGACCATCCGTGGCGTGACCTCGAACGTCGGGTTGCCTTTTTTCGTCATCACCATGACCGGCAAGGCCCCCACCTTGACCTCGATGATATCAAGGACCCCGTTCTTCTGGCAGTCTTCAAATTCGGCTTTGCGCATATTGCGCGACGCGGCAACGATATCAGGATATTCAACCCCGACACCGGCACAGAATTCCTTAATGCCGGCCGCGGTGCCGGTCAGCCTGACATTCGGCGCGTCGACCTTGAAGGCGTCCGTAAACGCCTTGGTTATGACAGGTGTCAGAGACTCATGCATTTGAGACGAGCCGACCATTTCCACATACGGTCTGGACGAGGCATCGATTTTCGGAGCTAGTCTGGCATCACCGGCATCGGGTGGCGGGCTGGACGCCGCATGGGTGGGGAGGGGTGAGAATGTATAGGAAACCGCCAGCAGGCCAATCACTGCGGAAAATGTCGTTAATCCTGTTCGAAGTCGCAACTTTCAATCCCCCTTTTCACGAAATACCACCAATGCGGCATCCCGTTGAGCGCAGCCATCCAGATGGGACGGCAAACAGATAAGCATCAACCGACTGACAGTAACAAAATTCCGGTCCCGCTTCAATATTCAATGTCAGCCCTGGCAACCGGGCGGCAGCCGGCTGTCTGGGGGGCCCTGGCGATGTTTTTTGTTCCTTTTTGGCCGTCCCGTGATATGACTGTTACGGCAGGATGGCAATCAGCCAGCGGTTGCCAAAAACAATGTAAAGCGCAATAGTTGTGGTTGGTTTTTTTGCAAGTTTAAGGATCACTCTCATCATGGGCAACAGAGCAAATCAGAGACCGGGCAGCAGGAGTGATCATGGCTAAGGGTATGGGGAAAATTCTTGTCGCTGCGACCGGCAAGGGGGGCGCCGGCAAGACCACGTCAATTGCCTGCCTGGCGATCTACTGGCACCTGGCCGGCAAATCCGTTGCCCTGCTTGATGTGGATGCCAACCAAACGCTCACCCGCTGGCACGCACACGGCGACGTTCTGTCAGAAATGACCCTGCGCAGCGCCACCGATGAAACCCTTATGATACCGATCATCAGTGAGCTGGCAGCAGACCATGACATTACCCTGGTCGATTGTGCCGGCGCCAATAACCAGGCCATGATATTTGCCGTGGGCGCTGCTGATCTGGTTTTGATCCCGGCGATGACCGATGAGGCCAACGTCTTTGAAGCCGCGCGAATGCACCGCATTGTCGATAATGTTATCAGTCTTACCAAACGCGCCATTGCATCGCGTTCCCTGCTTTGCCGGGTCAAGCGCGCGGTCGTCGCCAACCATGCGCGCGCCCAGTTGGAAGCCCTCAACACCAACCCGCTGGATGCCCAGTTGCATGATCGGGTGATTTTTCAGGAGGCAACCTTCCATGGCTCGTCACCGACTGTGCTCGCCCCGAAAAGCGCTTCGGCGCGGGATATCGAACATCTGGCGCAGGAGATTGAGTTGATCCTGTGGCGCGAAAGTGCAAAATTGAAGGTCAAATCAAAACGCTCTGCATGAGTGATCGCAGGCGTATCCGCTTTTAAGAGGAAATGGTAGGAACCGTGAGCAAAAATAAAAAACTTCCCGGTGTTGACGAAAAAGCCCTGGGCGAACTGGCAAAGCAGTTTCCCGGTTCCCAACCCCAAGCCCCACAAACCGAGAAACCTGCCGAAAAACAACCGGAAATGGCTGCCGCGGCAACCCCATCCGTGCCTAAGAAAGCCGATACGGCGAAGGCAAAAACCAGTACCGCCAAGGCAGCAGGCCCGTCGGAACCGGCACCTGATGCGGCTCCGGTGAAGGCTGAAAAGCCGTCAACCGTTACCCCGCCAACGCCGCCTGCTGCGGCACCGGCCCCTTCTGCGGCGCCAGCACCGCGTCGTGGGCGTGGCCTGGCATTGCTGTCCCTGCTGATCAGTCTTTGCGCCCTGGTTCTGGCCCTGGCCATTTTGTCGCCACCGGAACTACGGCCCTGGCTGCAGTCGAAAATAGCCAGCCCGCGGATCGTAGATTTTCTGACCGGTGCCCGGTTCGCCACCGACCAGCGGCTTAGCGAAGCCGATGCCGCGCTGACATCCCTGCGCAGCCGGCTCGATGACATTACGGCGCGTGTCGGCGGTATCGAAGCGGTCGGCGGCTCCAACGAAGCGGCCGCCCGGCGTGTTATCGCCGTCGAAAACGGCCTGCTTGCCGTCAACACCATGCTCGCCGGCAATGGTGCTAAAATCGAAACCATTGACGACACCCTGAGCGATGCCCGCAATCGGGTGGGTGACCTGGAGACCAGGCAGGAACAGGCGGCGGTCCGCACGGACGTGCTTACCGGCAACCTGGATAGCCTGACCGCCACCCTGGTGCCACGCCTTGACGGCTTTGAGCAGACCCTGCAGAAGCTGGAAACCCAGTCTGTGGGCCCACAGAAACTGTTTCTCTATGCATTGAAAATTCGCCTCGCCATGCAGACATCATTGCCGTTCCTCAAGGATGTATCGGCGGCGCAGGCCCTGCCCGGCAACACCCCGGCGATTTCCGCCGCGCTGCAGACGCTGGCTGGATTGGCGACGACGGGGGCACCAACCCTTGCGCAACTGCGGACTCAGTTCAACCAGCGTCTGGCACCCCGGTTACGCGGTGCCGGGCAACCCGTATCGCGCACCTTTGTCGGCCGTATGGGCAACTGGGTCGACGGTCTTCTGTCCGACCCGGCCACCGCCACATCGGCTGAAACGGCAAATCTGTCTGCGATCATTGAATTGGCCCAGGAAAGTTTGGCGCAGAACGATTTGGCGACAGCCATTGAACGGCTGGGTCAATTGAAGGGAGTGTCCAAGGTGATCACTGCGGAGTGGATAAAAGATGCAAGAAATCGTTTATCCATGGATCAGTCAGTTTCGGTTCTCATGACCGCGGCCTTTGATCAGTTGGTCAGTAAAAACTGAATTCAAGCCGACTGATGGTAAGGCTTTTGAACTGGTTTCAACCGCAGATAAATAGGCTGCGGCGCTTATCTTCCTTGTTCCAGGGCCGCGTATGGTGCTAAACTTTGCCTGCAAATGGTGCCGTTTACCTGAATGAATTATGTAATAATAAAAAGGCGTCCTGGATGTTTAAAACAGGCTGCGAAGCCCTAAAAAAAGCCGGTTTTGTGACTGTGCTGATCCTCGGCGGCTCGGGTCCGGCAGTGGCCGGTCTGGACGAAACTATCGCCGATATCAAGAGCGGTAACTATTCACAGGCTTTCAACAGTCTCCTGGAACCGCTGAAAGCAGCGGTCGATGATGGCACGCGCGCCCTTGAGCTAGGGACTTGCTCAGCCATAGCCGCGACCATGCCGCCGGTTGAACGGGGGATTGCGGTATTTGAAGCCCTGTTGGGCGATATTTACTATATGGGCCATGGCGTGCCCAAGGATTATGCCGCTGCATTCAAGTGGTACAAACGCGCCGCCGATAAGGGCAACGCATTGTCGCAAAGCACCCTTGGAGACATTTATTATTACGGTTTTGGTGTGCCGCAGAATTATGTTTTAGCGGCCAAATGGTGGCAACTGGCTGCTGATCAGGGCGTTCATGTGGCACAACTCAACCTGAGTGTCATGTACGCAAATGGCAACGGTGTAAAAACCGATCTTGTTAAATCACATATGTATGCCAACCTGGCTGCCAGTGGCTTTCCCCCCGGAAAGGATCGGGATACGGCCGTCAGCAATCGCAACTATCTGGCAGGTACCATGACGCCAGAACAGATTGCCGAAGCCCAGAAAATGGCCGAACAATGGAAAGCAAAGTCTGCTGCCACTGCACCCGGCGGCAACCCTGACGGCCCGGCGGTCGAACAGGAATCACTTGAAACCAGCGACGGCAAAGCGGTTGCTGAGGGTGAGCTGCAATTGGCGGATCGGGAAAAAATTATTTGTAGATGGTAAGAGACGAGCCGCAGCCGCCATGCGGCCAGAGAGATAAAAACTGTTATGGAGATCTGTCATGCGTAAGTTTTTGATATTGGTATTATTTGTCTCGTTTGCCATGAACGCCACACCGGCACGCGCTCAGGAACCGGTATCTACCGGATGGACCGGGGGGCAAATCGCCGCACTCGTCATTGTCGGCGCGACAGTTGCTGCCGTCACCTGGTACGCATTGGCTGGCTCGGCGGCAGTTGCTGAATGGTGGGCTATCGAGGCTGGGGCTGCCGAGGGCGGCGCCATGATGGCCGGTGAAGGCGCCGGTGCAGGGGCTGCCGAGGGCGGCGCCATGATGCCCGGTGAAGGAGCCGGAGCAGGCGCTGCCGAGGGCGGCGCCATGATGGCCGGTGAAGGTGCCGG
>JABMNT010000097.1 GCA_013203595.1 Rhodospirillales bacterium | reverse complement strand
TCGGGCTCGGGCTCCGGTTCGGGCTCGGGCTCCGGTTCGGGCTCCGGTTCGGGCTCCGGCTCGGGTTCCGTTTCCCCCGGCAGCTGCAAACCGGGAACCGGAACGGGCTGCGCCCCCGCTTTGCTGTCCCCGCCGGGCGCAGGCAGTGGGATTTCCACACGGATCGCGGCCATATGGGTGAGCTTGTTGCCGGTCGCGTCCTCCACCCCTGACACCTTCAAGGTCAGATGAACGGTTGGCTCCTGAAAGCCTGCAGACACCCCGATTGCCACATCGTTCAGGGCCTCCGGAGGCATCCGCCAGACGCCGGGGGAGGTTAATTCGCCGTGGTTCAGGGTTGCCTCGACAGGAACCCCGATAAATTCAGCATATTCTGGTGAAAACCCGTCCTCGGAAAGGCTGTCGGGAATAGTGAGAACGACTGATCTGTGCGGGGATGCCGCGCCCTCACCTGAGGACGGGTTCAAATGATCCCTGGGCGGCGGCGCGCCGACCCACAACACCGTCCGCAACCAGGGCTGATTGACGGATTGCTGTTTATTTACGGAGGTTCCATCGTTGTCGGCATCAGAAGTCAAAATAACCACCGTTTCTGCCAACCCCTAATGCAGGTCGATGCATTGGAAAAACTGTCACCCTAACGTCGACTAGCCATTAATCCGTTGTATAAAGTCTTCGACAACCTGATCAACCCGGTCGTTGGCGACGCGACAGACACCCGCTCCGGCGTGACCGCCACCGCCCTGTTCAAGAGCCAACAATCCGACATTCACATCGGACCCGGTGTTCAAAATCGAACGGGCAATGGAAATCGAGCAGATTCCGTCAACCGGACCGGGCGTGACATTGATCGAAACTTCGGCATCCGGATGCAAGGCATAAATCATGAACCGGTTGACCATCTCGATTTTGTCCTCGCGGCGGAGGTCCGTAACAATGGCTTTACCAACCAGGCGCGAACACCGCTCAATCTGTAATTCGCCAAACTCCGTATTCAGATTATAGGCCGCGACCCGCTCGACAACGTCCGGCAGAGACAGAATTTCTTCAATGGGATTATGCCGGCAATAGGTCATCAACCGTTCCATGAGCTCATCCTTGGGGATCGAAAACTCACGAACTGATTCGAGGCCGGTTCTTGGGTCGATAATAAAATTGAGTAACGTCCAGCCTTCCGGGGCCATAATTTCATCTTCGTTGTACTGTGCAGAATCCGCCTTATCAACGGCGTCCATCAACTCCGTGGAAATATTTGGAAATCCCTTCTGGCCCCCGTAGTGGCGATAGACCACCCGTGCCGCAGACGGGGCATCGGGATCGATTATGCGATTTTCACTGGCGCCCAGGCGCTGGGTTTCACTGACATGATGATCAAAGCAAAGATGTGCGCCCTCAACAAACGGCAGATTGGTTATGATATCGTTGCCGGTGATCTTGATGCGCCCCGCCTGCATGTCCTGGGGTTCCGCAAAAAACACGCTTTCAACCATCTCCAGTTCGAGCAAAAGTGTTCCACAAACGACGCCATCAAAATCAGAACGGGTTACTAAACGAAATTTTCGGTCCGCCATATTTGGCCCCTTCAATTTGCATCAGCTGATGCTCAACTTATAAACTTTTACGGCGATGCTGACAATGCAGCGCCTACTCTAAAATCGGCAACGGGGATTAATATAGCATGCATTCTATTTTAGTCACCCTGAGCGTTATCATGACAGGTATGTTTAAGTAAATAAATAGCCATTAGGAAAGCCGACGGGCGGTCGACCACGAAGCCTGTGCAAGGGCCGGAACAGGCTCCAAATAAAGGGCTGTTCTGAGCACTTCGCCATGCTATAGACAGCCTGTCAGAGAAAGGGGTACTTCAAAATGAGCGATGACGAATCCGCAAAAACGTTAAGTGTACAAATTGCCAACCAGATCGTTAACGTTGCCAATGCGCGGCTCGAGGATGGTGCGGAGGCCGCCCAAATCGCCGCCGGATTACGCCATGCCGCCGCTAATTTCTCCGCCTTCGCGCTGTATCAGTCGGAAGCAGACCCCAACGACGCCCAGCGCGCGGTTGAGGAGTTTATCCAGTTCTTCGAATATTACCTGGAACGCCACGCCCCCACCGACAAACCGCAGGGCGGGCTCTATCAACTGGTCGAAGAAGCCAAAAACGAAATTTAACGGGCTTTGCCGGCCCCGGCCTGCCCCCGGGACTGACTGACTGTGCTCCCCTCGCCGGCCTCAACGCCCTAATAAATCTCCGGCTCCGGCACCGGGGCGCCGTAATCGGTCATCAGAAAATCGAAATCGCAGCCCTGCGGGGCCTGGTTGATGTGTTTGGAGAACATCGCCCCGTAGCCGCGTTCGTAGCGGGCCGGCGGTGGTGTCCAGGCATCGCGGCGGCTCTGCATTTCTTCGTCGCTGATGTTAACCTGGATCAGCCGCTTATCAACATCGACGGTGATCATATCACCGGTTTTGAGCAGGGCCAGGGGGCCGCCAATGTAGGATTCCGGGGCGACGTGCAGAATACACGCCCCATAACTGGTGCCGCTCATGCGCGCGTCGGAAATCCGCAGCATGTCGCGCACACCCTGCTTGACCAGCTTATCAGGGACCGGCAGCATGCCCCATTCCGGCATCCCCGGACCACCAAGCGGGCCGGCATTGCGCAAAATCATCACACTGTCGGCGGTGGCGTCCAGATTTTCATCGGCCACCGCTTTTTTCATGGCCGGATAGTCGTCAAACACCAGGGCCGGGCCGGTATGCTTCAAGAACCGCTTGTCCATGGCCGACACCTTCATCACGCAGCCGTCAGGAGCCAGGTTGCCCTTGAGCACGACCAGTGCGCCCGATTCGTAGATCGGATTGTCCAGGGTGCGAATAACATCATCGTTATAGACTTCCGCATCGGCGATATTTTCACCGATGGTTTTGCCATTAACCGTCAGACAGTCGGTGGCCAGGAACTTCTCAATGCGTTTGAGCATGGCTGGCAGGCCACCGGCATAATAGAAATCTTCCATCAGGTAGTAATCACCGTTGGGACGAATATTGGCGATCACCGGCACCTTGCGGCCGATGGCATCGAAGTCATCAAGGCTGATATCAAAGCCGGCGCGTTTGCCCATGGCGACAACATGGACAATGGCATTGGTCGAACAGCCCATGGCCATCGCCGCAGCGATGCAGTTCTCAAACGATTCCCGGCGCAGCCAGTCGCTGGGCTTGAAATCGTCCCATACCATATCGACGATGTGGCGGCCACAGGCCTTGGCCATGCGGATGTGATTGGCATCGGGGGCCGGAATCGAGGCAGCGCCGGGCAGGGTAAAGCCGATCGCTTCGGCAATCGAGGTCATGGTTGAGGCTGTGCCCATGGTCATGCAATGGCCGTAGGAACGGGCAATCCCCTGCTCGACCTCGGTCCAGTCCTGCTGGGTAATATTGCCGGCCCGCAACTCGTCATAATATTTCCACGAATCCGAACCGCTGCCGAGGCGCTTGCCTTTCCAGTTGCCGTTCAGCATCGGCCCGCCCGGGAAATAGAGGGTTGGCAGGTTCATGCTCAGCGCCCCCATGATCAGGCCCGGCGTGGTTTTATCGCAGCCGCCCATCAGGACGACGCCGTCGATCGGATGGCTTCTCAGTAATTCTTCCGTCTCCATGGCGAGAAAGTTGCGATACAGCATGGTGGTCGGTTTGACGAAGGGCTCGGCCAGGGAAATCGCCGGCAGTTCAATGGGAAAGCCGCCCGCCTGCAGGATGCCTTTCTTGATCTGCTCGACACGTTCCTTGAAGTGCGCGTGGCAGTGATTGATGTCGGACCAGGTATTGACGATCCCGATGGCTGGCTTGCCCGACCAGTCTTCCGGATCATAACCCATTTGCATGGCGCGCGAACGATGGCCGAAGGAGCGCAGGTCCTGGACCCCGAACCAGCGGAAACTTCTCAGTTCTTCGTATGTTTTCTTGCGCGTGGTCATCGTCTCTCCTGACAGGTAAAGAAGTGAAATCGGTAACAACTTTTGGTATGGTACCCGGATAAACCTTAATTAAGGAATATCTCCATAATTGTCAAAAGTAGTTATTGTCGCGATCAGTAATTGACAAATACTTACAAATTTATAATAGTTGCGCAACAACCAACAAATGAAAGCATAAGCAATGGCGACGGCCCTGACACCTGAAAATCGCGAAAAACTAAAACAAATAAGCACCGCCTCCGTAACCACTGCCTTGTTCAAACGCGGGCTCAGAAATACCTATATCCAGGGCCCGCAACTGATCAATCCAAACGCGCCGCGTCTGGTCGGCGAGGCTTACACCCTGCGCTATATCCCGTCGCGCGAGGATCTCGACCCGCTGACGGTGTTTGAAGACCGCAGCCATCCACAGCGCAAGGGCGTGGAGGAGATTCCAGAAGGCCATGTCATGGTTATCGACGCCCGCGGCGATCGCACGGCGGCTTCCGCTGGCAATATTCTGGTGACCCGGATGATGGTGCGTGGTGCCGCCGGCGTCGTCACCGACGGCGGCTTTCGCGATTCCGGTGAAATTGGAGCCCTGAACTTTGCCGCCTACCACGTCGGCCCCTCGGCGCCGACAAACCTGATCAAGCACCGCGCCATTGGCCTCAACGAGCCCATTGCCTGTGGTGGTGTCGGCGTCTATCCCGGCGACATTATGATGGGCGATGCCGACGGTGTCGTCTGCATCCCCGCCCATCTGGCCAATGAAATCGCCGCCGAAGTCTTCGAGATGACCGTTTATGAGGATTTTGTCGAAGCCCAGGTTCTCAAGGGTCAATCGACTTTCGGTCTGTATCCGGCAACGGACCCGCAAACCAAGATCGATTTTGCCGCGTGGCGTAAACAACAGAAGCGCTAGCCACCTGCCCGACGGGCCGGATTATCAACCGGACAGCTCCCTCTGTGTGTTGGCAGACGGAGCCGTTCCCTGCGGTTTTGCGCGATCTCAAAAAACATTGAAAATACTGTACGCTTTGCCGGCGGTAGTGGGTTAAGTTAAATCTGCCAAACGTTGAGGAACAAACCCGATGCCGACACCAAATCTTACCGTATTAGATCATCCTTTGGTTGAACATAAGCTCAGCCTGATGCGCGAAAAAACAACGGAGACGGCAAAGTTTCGCCTGTTGCTCCGCGAGATCAGCCTGCTGCTGGCCTACGAAGTCCTGCGTGACCTGAAACTGCACGACGTTGAAATCGAAACCCCCATGGAAACCATGGTGGCGCGCAAGCTGGAAGGCAAGAAACTGTGTTTCGTATCCATCCTGCGCGCCGGCAACGGCCTCATGGAGGGCATGCTGGACCTGGTGCCGTCAGCGCGGGTGGCGCATGTGGGCATGTACCGGGACGCCAAGACACTGGAGCCCGTTGAATATTATTTCAAGGTCCCGGAAGGCCTTGAAGAGCGTTTATGCGTCGTTGTTGACCCCATGCTGGCCACCGGAAATTCAGCCATTGCCGGTGTCGAGCGGATCAAGCAGGCGGGCGCCAGAGACATTAAATTCGTTTGCCTGCTGGCCGCACCGGAAGGCATCGAGGCCTTCTCGAAGGCCCATCCCGATGTTCCCATTTACACCGCCGCCCTTGACCGCGAGCTCAATGACCACGCCTATATCCTGCCGGGACTGGGTGACGCCGGTGATCGCATGTACGGAACCAAGTAAGGGGTGGCGGTCAGCGACGTCAGGGGCCCCCTACCCCGATACCGCGACTGGTTGTGATCGCATCTTAACAATTCAGACACCTGAATCTGTCAGATCCCGGTCGCAGCCTACCCGGAGATAACAAGGTAGAAAAAACATGAAAACCATTGTTGTTTGCTCGGGCGGACTGGATTCCGTCACCCTGGCCCACAAGATCGCCAACGAAGCAGAGCTGTTGCGCCTGGTAACCTTCGATTACGGCCAGCGCCACAAAAAGGAAATTGATTTCGCCCGGGCCTGTGCGGAACGACTGGCCGTGCCCTGTGACGTGGTTGATATCGGGGCCATAGGCAAACTGTTGAGCGGTTCGGCTCTGACCGACGATGTCGACGTGCCCGATGGTCACTATGCCGAGGACAGTATGAAACTGACCATCGTGCCCAACCGCAACGCAATTATGCTCACCATTGCCTTTGGAATTGCCGCCGCGCAAAAGGCAGATGCGGTTGCCACGGCCGTCCACGGCGGGGATCATTTCATCTACCCCGACTGCCGGCCGGCCTTTATCGATGCCTTTCAGGCCATGCAGAGCCAGGCGCTCGACGGGTTTGCCGATATCCGGCTGTATACCCCGTTTGTCAGCATTTCGAAATCCGCCATTGTCAGCGACGGGATGCGTTACCAAACGCCCTTCGAAGCCACCTGGTCGTGCTACAAGGGCGGAGACATACATTGTGGCCGCTGCGGCACCTGCGTCGAACGGCGCGAGGCCTTTCATCTTGCCGGCGTCAACGACCCGACCAGCTATGCGGATCCTGAGTTCTGGCAGTCCGCCCTGTTGACAGCAAAGCACGCGGGAATCAAAGCCTCCGACGCCTGAGCCATTCGGATCAGGCGCGGTGCAGGAACGGGGCACCACCAGGCAACAGCCCTACAGCGATTTCATCAGCTCAGGAAAGTCGGCAATTTTGGTCAGCTCGAAAAAGCCGGGATGGTTGATCCTGCCCACCACATTTTCAAAGTGGGCGGTCACATGATAGGGAATGTGCACAGCGCTGCCGCCCAGATCGAGGATCGGCAGGACATCGGATTTCAGCGAATTTCCGACCATGATCAGGCGCTGCGGATCGATACCATGCTCCGCAAACAGCGCCCTGTAGGTTGCCACATCCTTCTCCTGGACGACCAGGGTTCTTTCGAAATAGGTTTCCAGCCCGGACTTCTCGATTTTGTTGCGCTGATCAAGAACGTCGCCTTTGGTGATCAAAAGAAGCCGGTAGTCATCCTTGAATGTCTGGAGAACGGTTTCGACGGCGGGAAATATATTCAGCGGCGCGTCCAGGATGCGCTTGCCGAGCATCACTATTTCATGAATGTCGGCTGCGGAAACCTGACCTGCGGATATTTCAATGGCCGACTCGATCATCGACAGGGTAAAACCCTTTACCCCGTAGCCGAACAGGCGCACATTTTTCACTTCCATATCGTGGAAATGCGCCGCCACCTCGTCTTTCGAGGCATAAGTTGCCATCATCGCATAAAGCCGGTTTTGCACATCCTGGAACATCTGCTCCGTATGCCAAAGCGTATCGTCCGCATCAAAGGCAATCACTTCAATGGCGCTCATAATTTTTCCCGCAGTCTGGCCTTGGTCGGCTCATCAACAAAGGCGGCGTCGATGGCGGTCCGCGTGAACTGCACAAGGCTTTCACGGGATAATCCAAAATCGCTTGTCGCCCGCGCATATTCGGCACCTATGGAGGTGTGAAAAAACGGCGGGTCGTCGGACCCCAGGGTGATCCTGCAACCGGCCTTCATCAGCGCCCGCAGGGGATGCGCTGCCGTATCCGGATACAGGCCAAGGGCCAGATTGCTTCCCGGGCAAACTTCAAGGGTTATCCCCTCGGCAACCAGGCGTTCAACCAGTGCCAGATTTTCAATAGCCCGGATGCCGTGGCCAATTCGAACCACCGGCAGGGCATCCAGGGCATCTTCGACGCTGGCGGCCCCCATAACTTCACCGGCATGGACCGTGCAGGAAAGGCCCGCAGCAAAGGCCAGATCAAAGGCCGGAGCGAAATCAATGGCTGCATGGCGTGCCTCGTCACCGCCCATGCCGAAACCAACCACATAAGGATGCGGGTTAGCGGTGATGGTCTCAGCCACGCGCAGGGCCTGGTCAGGGCCTAAGTGGCGGACACAGGTTGCAACCATGCGTCCAACGATGCCAGCCACCTGCTCCGCATCGTCAATGGCGCGGGCGATCGCCGCGTTCATATCCGTATAACCAATGCCAACCTCCGCCGCATGATCCGGCGATGTAAACATCTCCACATAAATGGCGCCCTCAGCGGCTGCAGAAGTCAGATAATCAAAGGTGATATCGTAATAATCCTGCGGCGTCCGGATAACCGAACTGGCCCGGTCATAGGCATCCAGAAAGCCGTTGAAGTTGGTCCATATATAAGCACCATCAGCATCGACCAGATTGTCCGGTATCTCGATCCCGTTGCGCTTGGCCAGCCGGTGCATCAGCGCCGGGGTGATGGTTCCTTCGAAATGGCAATGCAGTTCTGCCTTGGCAACAGCCTGATCCATCACAGACAATCAGATCCGTAAGCCAGGCGCGGCAGACCCAGATGCGCGGCCACGGTCTGACCGATATCGGCAAAGCTGTTGCGGCCCCCCAGATTGATGGCAGGAATGCCGGGGCCAAACAGCAGAACCGGAATATTTTCGCGCGTATGATCGGTGCCCGGCCAGGTCGGATCGCAGCCATGGTCGGCAGAAATCACCACCAGATCATCCGGGTGCAGTTTCTGTTCAAGCTCGGGGATCCGTTTGTCCAGGGCTTCCAGTTCCGCCGCATAGCCAGCCGTGTTTCTGCGGTGCCCATAAACGGAATCGAAATCAACCAGATTGGTGAAAATGAAACTCCCATCGGCGGCACCGTCGACTTCCGCCAGGGTATGGTCAAACAGGCCGTCGGTGTCCGCTGCCTTGAGTTTTTTGCTGACCCCCTGATCGGCAAAGATATCGGCAATCTTGCCAATGGAAACCACCTCCCGGCCCGCCGCGTGGGCAACGTCGAGCAGGGTTGGGCCATGGGGCAATGTGGTATAATCCTTGCGGTTTGCCGTGCGGGTAAAGCTGTCAGCGGCTTCGCCAACAAACGGACGGGCAATGACGCGACCGATGGCAAGGGGCTCAAGGATCTCTTTGGCCAGAACACACAGGTCATACAGACGATCCAGACCGAAATGCTGTTCATGGGCGGCAATCTGGAAAACTGAATCAGCCGATGTATAACAGATTGGCTTGCCGGTGCGGATATGGGTCTCGCCCAGTTCCTCAAGAATCTGCGTACCCGAGGCATGACGGTCGCCAAGGATGCCGGGCAGGTTTCCGCGCTCCACCAGTTGGGATATCACATCGGCGGGAAAACAGGGACTTGTTCTTGGAAAATATCCCCAATCGAACAGCACCGGCAAACCGGCCATTTCCCAATGTCCGCTCGGTGTATCCTTACCAAGGCTGGTTTCGCGCGCGAACCCGTAGGCCCCGGTGATCTCGCCCTGATCTTCCAGTCCGGGCGGTGTCGTCCCGGCACTGGCTTTGGCGGCGCGGCCCAAACCGAGACGGGTCAGGTTTGGCAGTGCCAGCGGCCCGGCCCGTTTGCCGTCGATATTGGCCTTACCCAGCGCGCAGTGTTCTGCAATATGGCCAAGGGTGTTGGCCCCCACATCACCAAATTTCTCGGCGTCGGCGGCGCAGCCCAGACCAAAGGAGTCAATTACAATAATAAAAGCCAGGCTCATACCAACGATTCCATA
>JABMNT010000096.1 GCA_013203595.1 Rhodospirillales bacterium | reverse complement strand
CTTTGGAACTCATATTGTGACGGCGCGCGTTCATCCAGTTGATGTTGCCGCGCAGGGTATTGATCTCGCCATTGTGGCTCAGGAACCGGAACGGTTGCGCCAGGCGCCAGGACGGGAAGGTATTGGTGGAAAACCGCTGGTGGAACAGGCCAATGGCGGATTCGAAGTCCTGATCCTGGAAATCGAGATAATATTTGGCCAGATTGGGAGCCAGCACCATGCCCTTGTAGACAATGGTGCGGGTCGACATGGACGGCACATAAAAATCCTGCCAGGCCTTCTGGTCATAGTCCCAGATGGCATGATGGGCCTGCTTGCGGATGACATACAATTTACGCTGAAAGGCGGCCTCATCCGGGGTGTCCGGCCCGCGTCCGATCAACACCTGGCGAATCACCGGCTCATTGGGTTTAACTGTTTCGCCCAGCACCGAGTTATCGCAGGGCACATCGCGCCAACCCAGTACGGATTGGCCTTCAACGGCGGTTACCCGGTCGAGGGCGGCAACGCATCTTGCCCTGAGCGCATCATCCTGGGGCAGAAAAACCATGCCGACTGCATAATCGCCGATGGCCGGCAGCTTGATGCCTTTTTCGCCAAACACCTTGCGATGAAACTTGTCGGGCTGCTGGATCAGCAGGCCGGCACCGTCGCCCGCCAGCGGGTCGGCGCCAATGGCGCCGCGGTGATCCAGGTTCTGGACGATTTTCAACGCGTGTTCGATGATTTCGTGGCTGGGTTTGTTATGGATATTGGCAATAAAGCCAAACCCGCAGGCATCATGTTCTTCCGCCGGGTCATACATGCCCTGCGCCTCCGGTGGCCCGGCACGATAGGTCGTCGTCTGCGTTGTTTTTTTGTCCATCGGTTTACTCAGCTCGTTCATGCGTTAACTCAGGGTCGGTGGCAAAAGTCCGCTTTGATAGCAAGACTGCCCGGTTGATCCAATCAGAAAATGCGAGAAAAAAGACTCGCGAAGCCTTCTATGCGCTGGGTTTTGAACTGTTCCCCCGTCTGTTACCCTGCCTAAATACAGAAACAGTACGTTTTTTCTGGGCAAAATACAGTTATACCCCCAAGCTGGGCAGTATATATCAATAAAATCAGATTTGACAGATACATGCTTAAACTTTCCGTTCTCGACCAGTCGGTCGCCATTGACGGCCAGGCCCAGGCCCAGTCAATCCGCGAAACCCTTGAATTTGCACGCTATTGTGAAGATCTGGGCTATTTTCGGTTCTGGGTCTCGGAGCACCACAATCATCCGACCATCGTCGGCAGTGCGCCGGAAATCCTGATGGCGGCCATCGCTGCGACCACCCGGCGCATTCGAATCGGCAGTGCCGGGGTCATGCTGCCCCATTATTCGCCCCTGAAGGTGGCCGAACAGTTCCGGGTGCTCGATGCCATTGCCCCGGGCCGCATCGATCTGGGGCTGGGCCGGGCGCCCGGCTCCGACGGCAAAACCGCCTATGCGCTGAATCCCAATGCCGGTACGGCGGCCGACCAGTTTCCGTCATCGGTGCGTGACCTGATGGCCTGGGTGTCCGGCCAGGCGCTGGCCGATAACCACCCGTTTGCCGCCATCCGGGCCTTTCCGCAGGGCGAAACCGGGCCCGAGCCCTGGATGCTGGGAACCTCCGACTACGGCGCCCAGGTCGCCGCCCATTTCGGTATTCCCTATTGCTTCGCCCATTTCATCACCGACGGCCGCGGCGTCGCCCAGGCTTTTGATCTGTACCGCCAGAACTACCAGCCGAGTGAAGCCTATCCGGAACCCAAAGCGACGGTCTGTGTCTGGGCCCTGGCCGCAAAAACCGATGCCCACGCCCGCTACCTCTATGCGTCCCGGGCCCACAACAAGGTGATGCGCGACTACGGCCAGCTCGGGCCCCTGATCAGCCCCGACGCAGCCCTGGCTTATCCCTATACGGCGGCCCAGAAAGCCCATTTCGAGCGGCTGACGGCAGAAGCCATCATCGGCGACGGAGCGGCGGTTGCCGATCAGTTGCGGACCATGGCGAAGACTTTCGAAATCGATGAAATCGTGGTCCTGAGCTGGACTTTCGATCAGGCGGAACGGATGCGCTCCTATGAACTGCTGGCCGATGCGTTTGATTTGAAGGGCTGAAAAAGGCTCCTGTTTCTCCACAATCCTGTCGACCGCGGACCCGCAGAGACCCCAACGCAAAAAGGGCGCCCCTTTGCAGGGGCGCCCTTCGTTGATCGGCTGATTGCGGTGCCTAGACCGGCAGCGTATAGGCGGTCTTCACAGTGGTATAAAATTCCGCCGCATAGCTGCCCTGTTCGCGGGCGCCATAGCTCGAGCCCTTGGTGCCGCCGAAGGGCACGTGGTAATCAACCCCGGCGGTCGGCAGATTGACCATGACCATGCCGGCCTGGGATTTGCGCTTGAAGTCCGAGGCATATTTCAGCGACGTGGTGCAGATGCCCGCCGACAGGCCAAACTCGGTGTCGTTGGCGACGGCCAGGGCCTCGTCGTAATCCTTGACCTTGATCACCGATGCGACCGGGCCGAAGATCTCCTCGCGGTTGATCCGCATGGCATTGGTGGTGTTGGTAAACAGCGCCGGGGTCATATAGAAACCGTCGGTATCGCGGCTCACCTGTTCGCCACCGCAAACCAGTGTGGCACCTTCCTTTTTGCCGATCTCGATATATTCCAGATCCTGAGTCAGCTGGCTCTGGTCGACAACCGGGCCGATGTGGGTGCCGGCTTTCAGAGCGTCACCAACGACCAGGCCTTCCAGCCTGGCTTTGACGGCGGCAACGAAGGCATCGTGGATGCCGGCGGTGACGATAAACCGCGATGATGCCGTGCAGCGCTGACCGGTGGAGAAATAGGCGCCGTTGACACAGGCCTCGACGGCCACATCCAGATTGGCATCATCGAGCACAACCATGGGGTTCTTGCCGCCCATTTCCAGCTGGAACTTGGCGCCGCGGGCCGAGCAGACAGCGGCCACGTGCTTGCCGGTGGCAACCGAGCCGGTGAAGCTGACGCCGTTGACGTCGGCGGAGTTGAGAATCGTCTCGCCAACCACCGAGCCACGGCCCATGACCAGATTGAACACGCCGTCGGGCAGGCCGGAACGCGATATGATATCGGCCAGGGCCCAGCCACAACCCGGCACCAGATCCGCCGGTTTGATAACCACGCAGTTGCCGAAGGCCAGGGCCGGGGCAATTTTCCAGGCCGGAATGGCGATCGGGAAGTTCCAGGGTGTGATAATGCCGATCACGCCGAGCGCTTCGCGGGTGATTTCCACATCGATGCCGGGGCGCACCGAATCCAGCTTGTCGCCGACGATGCGCAGGGCTTCACCGGCAAAGAATTTGAACACCTGACCGGCGCGGCCGGCCTCGCCAATGCCTTCCGGCAGGGTTTTACCTTCTTCGCGCGATAACAGTTCGCCCAGTTCCGCCTTGCGTGCCAGAATTTCGGTGCCGATGGCATCGAGGGCATCGAAGCGCGCCTGTGGTGAGGAATAACGCCAGCTGGCCGATGCCGCCTTGGCGGCGGCAATGGCCTGGCTGACCTGGGCCGCATCGGCGCGGGCATATTCGCCAACAACTTCTGCGGTGTTCGAGGGGTTGATGTTCTGGCCCACTTCGCTGCCGGCCGTCCAGGCCCCGTTGATGAAATTTTGTTTGGCTGACATGATTGATTGTCCCTATAATTTGTAAATATTTGTATGTGCACCAGGCACGCAGTGGATGTAAGGGCTGTAACCCGTCCTGTCTACCGCTAAACCCGCACTTCTTTTTATTTTGCGGGTTTTTGTGCCATCGGGTAAGCCATTTCCATGGAACAGTCTTGAGTCGCCCTGTTCTCCACCTATAAAGGGTCGCTCATAACAAAGGGTATCAGGAATCATGGCAAAGCTTACTTATTTCAAGGGGCGCGGACGCGCCGAGACGACGCGGTGGATGCTGGCGATCAACCAGATTTCTTTCGAAAACATCGCCATTGCCAACAAAGAAGAGCTGGCTGCCCTGCGCGGTTCGGGAAAATTGCCCTTTGATCAGATGCCGCTGCTTGAAATCGACGGCCTGTGCCTGAGCCAGTCCAGTGCCATGGTCCGCTATCTGGCCCGCAAGGGCGGGTTTTACGGCGATAACGACAGTGACGCCTGGCAGTGTGATCTGGTGGCCGGTGCGGTTGCCGACTTTGCCGAAACCGCCCTGCAGGCGGCCTTTCAGCCGACGGCTGCGGTCGCCATCGCCGGGCTTGAGGTCCGCTTCGGGAAATTCGGGCCGCGCTTCGAAGCCCGTCTTGCCGCCAACGGGGCGGCGGTTTCTGCTGGCAGCCGGCTGAGCTTTGCCGATGTGGTGCTGGCCGAAGCGCTCAGCAACTATCTGGAATGGTGTCCTGACATCCTCGACGCAACGCCGTTGTTAAAAGACCTGTACGGGCGGGTCACCGGGCAGCCGGGCGTTGCCCGCTATCTGGCTTCGGACCTGCGCTATGCGAAACCGGATGATCAATATATCCTCGACGTGGCCCTGGTGCTGGGGCGCGCTCTGCCGCCCCATATGCCCGATCCGGACCGGTTTGTGACGCCAGCCTGAGCCGGCCGGCGCGCCTTACCATTCGCCGAAATGATAGCCTCTGGACTTGTGGGTATCAGTGCGCGCCTCGACCTGATTGTCATCAAGAGTGGTGCGAACTTTGGCGGATTTGAACCAGCTGGACAAATATCCCTCCATTTCGGCACAAACGTCGGCATGGGCTTTCGAAGCTCCCAGATCAAGCTGTTCATCCGGGTCCTGCTCAAGATCAAACAGCTGGCTTTGAAAACCGGGGTAAGAGATGTATTTCCACCGGTCAGTGCGGACCATGAAGGCCCGGGTCTGGCCCGGTGCCAGACCGAGGCTGCGGCGGGCCCCGCGAAAGCCGTAGTCGGCTTCGCTGAAGACCGCGTCGCGCCACGGTGGAGCGGCACCGCGCAGCAAGCCGAGCAGGGAGCGGCCCTCGAGCACATGGGGGTGGGTGTCGCCGGCCAGGGCATCGGTGAAGGTGGGTAAAAGATCAATGGCTTCAACCAGATGCGCATTGTTGCTGCCACGGGTCGCGTCCGCCGCCCGGTCCGGGTCGATGACAATCATCGGAATCCGCGCCGATGCTTCGTGAAACAGTTCCTTTTCGCCGAGCCAGTGGTCGCCCAGATAATCGCCATGGTCACTGGTGAATACGATCAGTGTATCCTCAAGCCGCCCGGCGGTTTTAAGAAACCCCATCAGCCGACCCATATGGTCATCGATTTCGCTGATCAGACCCATATAGGCGGGAATGACCCGTTGGCGGACTTCCTCGCGGGCGAAGCTGACGGCTTCCTCGTGGCCCATGAAAGCGCCGACAACCGGATGCGGCGCCTGTTTTTCCCGGTCCGTGCGGTTGGCCGGCAGGATATCGCTGGCTTTGTACATGGCGTGATAGGGGGCCGGCGCCATGTAGGGCCAGTGCGGTTTGATGAAGCTCAGGTGCAGGCACCAGGGGGTGTCGCCGAGGGCGTCAATTTTGGCCATGGCCCGATCCGTCATATAGGCGGTTTCCGAGTGATCTTTGTGCACCCGCGCCGGCAGGTGGCTGTGGCGCAGAAGCCAGCCGCTCAACATCTCGCCAGCGGGGCCTTCGGCCGCATTGGCGTAACTGTGCCAGGGATTTTCACCGGTGTAGCCGTGGCTGCGCAGATAGACATTGTAGGCCAAATCGGCGTCCACCGACTGATCCGGATGCAGGCCGTCATCGCGTTCCCAGGGTTCGAACCCGCATTGACTGGCCAGTACCCCTTCGCCGGTATGGGGATCAAGCCCCAGTCGCTGCATGCCGGCCCGGTCCGCCGCCATATGGGTTTTTCCGATCAGCCCTGTGCGGACACCGAGCCCGCGCATATAGTCGCCCAGCGTCGGCTCACCGATGCTGAGCGGCACCCCGTTGTAGGTCGAGCCGTGCGAGCGCATGTAACGGCCCGTATAAAAGGACATGCGCGACGGACCGCAGACCGGGGCCTGGCAATAGGCGCGGCTGAAATTGACGCCACGCGCCGCCATGGCATCGATATGCGGTGTGCGCAGGGACGGATGACCGGTGCAGCCCAGATAATCGGCGCGCAACTGGTCGCACATGATAAACAGAATATTGCGGACCCGGGCCATGGCGGTGCTCCCTGATGACTGCGGATGCGTTCCGCTTAGCGGAAGGGTAACCCCACATAGTTTTCCGATAAAGCGGTTTGCGCGGCGGTCGATTCGGCTAGGTAGTCCAGTTCCGCCAACTGCAGCTTGGTGCCGAACGCGCCATTTTCAGGAAAGTGATGCAAAAGCGAAGTCATCCACCAGGAAAAGCGGGTGGCTTTCCACACCCTGCGCAAACAATTCTCCGAATAGCGCTCGATCAGGTCGGTCTGGTTGGTCTTGTAAAAAGCAATCAGCGCATTGGACAGAAAATAAATGTCAGAGGCTGCCAGATTGAGGCCCTTGGCGCCGGTTGGCGGCACGATATGGGCCGCATCGCCGGCCAGGAACAGGCGTCCGTAGCGCATCGGCTCGGCGACAAAACTGCGCAGCGGCGCAATGCTTTTTTCGATGCTGGGGCCGGTTTCCAGTTGCGCTGCGGTTTCCGCCGGCAGGTGCTGGCTCAGTTTCGACCAGAACCGGTCATCGGACCAGTCGGCGACGGTGTCGTCGAGCGGGCACTGGATATAATAGCGGCTGCGGCTGGCCGAGCGCATGGTGCAGAGCGCAAAGCTTTTTTCGTGATGCACATAAATCAGCTCGTCAGAAACCGGTTTGGTGTCGGCCAGCAAACCGATCCAGCCGAAGGGATATATTTTCTCGTAGGTCTTCAGGGTCTCCGCTGGGATCGATTGCCGGCTGACCCCGTGAAAGCCGTCGCAACCGGCGATATAATCACAGACGATCTCAAAGGCTTGGCCATCCTTGGTATAGGTGACGCGCGGATGATCGTCATCCAGGTTGTGGATGGCAACGTCTTTCGCTTCGTAAATCAGATTGCCGCCCATTTTCTGGCGGGCCGCCATCAGGTCGCGGGTGACTTCCGTCTGTCCGTAGATCATTACCGTCTTGCCACCGGTGAGCGCGCTCAGATCGATATTGTGGAGGTTGCCGGAAAAGCACAGATTAATGCCCCTGTGGATCAGGCCCTCGCGGTTCAGGCGGTCCCCGCATTGCGCCAGATTCATCATGTCGACCATGCCTTGCTCAAGCAACCCGGCGCGAATTCGACCAAGCACGTAGTCACCGCTCTGCCGCTCGAGGACAATGTTTTCGATGCCCTGCAAATCGAGCAGTTGCGAAAGCAGCAGCCCGGCCGGGCCGGCCCCAATGATAGCGACCTGTGTTTTCATGTTCGATGCTTCCTGCTTTATCAATTTCGATCAACGCCGCCGCGCCGCAGGCCCTTTCCGCTGGGCCTGCGCCAAGTCTGTTCGCGTTTCATTATCATACCGGCAAATGGCCGGCGGTTGAACCTGTGATTACCGTCTTCTGTTGACTTTGCCTTGGCTCAGAAGGGGTAGTGCTGGTCCGGGTCTTCGATGGTAATCCAGCGCAGTTCGGTAAAGGCGTCGATGCCGGCCGATCCGCCAAACCGCCCGTAGCCGCTGCCTTTCATGCCGCCAAAGGGCATCTGTGCCTCATCGGAGACAGTGGGTCCATTGATATGGCAGATTCCCGTTTCCAGGCTTTTCGCCACATCCAGGGCGCGATTGATGTCGGATCCGAAAACCGCCGCCGACAGGCCAAATTCAGACATGTTGGCCAGCTCGATGGCATGGTCCGTATCGCGGGCCCGGGTGATGCAGACCATCGGACAGAAACTCTCCGATGAAAAGGCTTCCATATCGCTGCTCACGTGGTCGAGGATGGTCGCCGCCATGATGGTGCCCGACTTGGGTACCCCGCCGACCAGCAGTTTGGCTCCGGCTGCACAGGCATTTTCGATCAAATGACTGGCATGGGTGATCGAGCCGGCATCGACAACGGAGCCCAGGACCACCGGATCGGTGGGATTGCCGGACGGCAGTTTTGCGGCTTTTGCTGCCAGCTTATCAACAAAGGCATCGGCAATTTTGGCGTCGACGATAATCCGTTCCGTGGACATGCAGATCTGGCCCTGGTTCATGAACGCGCCAAACGCGGCAGCGTTTACCGCGGCTTCAATATTGGCGTCTTCGAGAACCACCAGCGGAGCCTTGCCGCCCAGTTCCAGCAGGCAGGGTTTCAAATGACGTCCGGCCTGTTCAGCGACGATGCGTCCGACTTTGGTGGAACCGGTGAAATTGATGCGTTTGGTGTCGGGGTGGGCGATCAGCGCCGAGGTTACTTCCGCTGCATCATCCGGCGCGTGCGTGAGCACATTGAGCACCCCTTTCGGCAACCCGGCCTGGAGCAGAATGTCGCCGATCATGCGGTGGGTTTTCGGGCATTTTTCCGATGCCTTGAAGACCACGGAATTACCGCAGGCGATGGGCATGGCAATGGCGCGGACGCCCAGAATGACAGCCGCGTTCCACGGTGCGATGCCGACGATGACACCGACCGGCTGCCGCAGCGACATGGCCAGGGTGCCGGGTTTATCGGAGGGAATAACCTCGCCCTTGATTTGCGTCGTCATGGCGGCTGCCTCACGCAGTATTTTGGCGGCAAACATCACGTTGAAACCGATCCACGGCGCGGTGGCACCGGTTTCCTGGATGCCGATGGCGACAAATTCCGCGGTCTGTTCGTCGAACAGGTCGGCGGCCCGGTTGAGGATCGTGCGGCGTTCCGAGGGGCCGGTCTTTGACCAGCTCTTGAAGGCGGCATGCGCCGAGGCGACGGCCTTGTCGACATCGCTCTGCCGGCTGGCTGCTGCGGTGACGGCAACCGTTCCGGTCACCGGGTTGTGGCGCTCAAAAGTGCCTTTTTTTTCTGCTGCGACGTTGTCGCCGTCGATTAACAATCCGATATTCATATGACGTCTCCCCTCAATGGTAAGTAATTAGTTTCTGGCAACCGCCACTTCAATCAGCGCAAGGCCCTTGTTGGACAGGGTGTGGGCAAGGGCACCCTGCAGGGCGTCCTCAAGCTGCTGCACGGTTTTTACACTCCGCGCCCATGCCCGGCTGGCCTGGGCGACAAGCGTAAAATCAGGGGACGGGCTTATTTCGGTCAGCGGCACGCTGTTAGCCTTGGCCGCATAGCCATCCGGATAGAGGTCCAGAACCGATTGCCGCACGGCCCCCCATTCGCTGTTATTGAGGATGATCACGATGATCGAAATATTCATGGCCTCGGCGATCTGATGGCAGGCGACGGGGTTTGAGAAGATGTAGGAGCCATCGCCAACGGTTGCCACCACGGTTTTTTCGGGGCGCGCCAGCTTAAAGCCCATCGCAGCCGGAAAACCCCAGCCGAGGCCGCCTGAATGGGGGCTCTCGAACCACGAATCGGCCCGGGTCAGGTCCATGAAGGGCATCTGGCAACCGAGCTCGGCAAACACCGAGCTGTCATGGGTTTCAAGGGCTTTGGACAACAGCGCGCTGACCGATGGCTTGGTCAGATAGGCGCCGTTTTGCTCGATCTCCACCTTCGCTCTGCGGCTGCCACGGCCGATTGCATTCTGGCTGGTAATGGCTTTTTTGCGGCTTGCGTTTCGGGGCGCATGGGCGGCAAGCAGTTTGTCCATTTCGGCTTTCAGGGCGAGCAGCGACGGCGTGATTTCTCCGGGCAGGCTGATGTCGGAGCGGAAATTGCGGATCGGTGTCTGGCTGAACAGGGGATCCAGCGCCAGCTGAATCACCGTACAATCCTCCTTCGGCTCCTTAACATCCGGTGACCAGGGTGCCAGGGAATCGATGACCAGGATGACGTCAGCTGTCGCCAGCAACGGCCCCGGTGCCGGCGAGGAGTGCATCGGATGGCCGGTTGGCACCGCCAGTTGCACGGCCCAATATTGACAGACCGGAATAGCCCATTCCTCGGCCAGACGGCTGAGCGCCTCAAACCCCTGCTGCGAGCCGGTGCCGCGCTGGGCGAAAATCACCGGGTTTTTGGCTTCCGCCAGGAGCTTTGCGGCGCGTTTCAGATCGTCAGGCGGGGGCGCGGTTTTCGCCGCCTGCATCTGCGGCCGACGTTCCGCACCGGCAGCAGGGACCCGTTCACAGAGCACTTCGCGGGGCAGGCTCATATAGACCGGCCCGCTGGGAGTGGAGTGGGCAATGGCGTGTCCGCGGTCAACGACATCATAAATCTGCTCGGGAAACCGCAGTTCATAGTCCCATTTGCAGGCCTCGCGGACCAGAGCGGTCTGGTCCGCCATTTCCTGACCCCAGCCAATGGGCACCGTGCGTGAGCCAAACCGGTCTTTCTCGGTGGTTGGCGTGCGCCCGGAAAAAACCAGCATCGGGATATTGTCGGCGCGTGCGTTGATAACGCCGATCACCGCGTTGGCCAGACCGACATTTGTATGAACCATAACCGCCTGGGCCTTGCGGGTGGCCAGATAGTACCCATGCGCCATCGCTGTTGATGCCGTTTCATGGGGTGTGATTACCGTATGCGGCAGCTTCATCTTTTTCGCTGCGGCTTCCGCCAGACCTTCGATAACCGGCGGGAAATCCGTGCCCGAATTGGCGAATATGTAGTCGACGCCCAGTGTTTTCAGGCGCGACAACAGGGCTGCACCGGCGGAAACCGTGGGGTCATTGACCTCTGTCTCGGCCAGGGAAAGGTCCTCCGGCAATCCATCCTTCATTGGCTTAAAACCTTTCACAACGACGCAAGATTGACGGGAAGGGGTGGCTGTCCCGTAATAAAACATTTGTTAAAATCTCATATAATGAGATATAAATCTTATTATTGTAATAATTGGCTTGTTCGTCAACCCGTAATCGAGCCCTGAGGCCACAGCGGGCCCGGGATGTGATGTAACCGGTAAAAGCTACAGCCTGGCAGCGGCCATGGGAGTGCCGGACCGGTCGCGGCAACGGAGTTTGTGTGAATGAATCCCGGCCATTCTGAAGAATAAAGGTGAGTACAAAGCCCCATGTCGACACCACTCAATGCGTCTCTGCTCCGCGGTTTCTCCATATTGAGCCTGTTCAGCGATCAGCGGAACGAGATTTCGGTTGCCGTTGTCTGCAGTGAACTGAATTTGAATGCGGCGACCGCGCATCGGTTTCTGACCACCCTGGAGGAGGTCGGCGTGATTTTCAGCCATGCCAGGGGAAAATACTCGCTTGGTTTGCGGATGTCCGAATACGGGGCGCTGGCCCAGCGCACAAGCCCGCTGGTCTCGACCGTGCAGCCGGTTATCGACCGCCTTGCCATGGAACTGGACGAAGCGGTGATGGTCGCCAGGGCCGCCAGTTCCGGCGTGATGTGTGTGGCAACGGCACAGGCCAACCGGGCGATTGCGGTCAACGTCAAAATCGGAACCATCCTCGACTACCACGCCACGGCCCAGGGCAAGCTGTGGCTCGCCCATATGCATGCCGAGCAGCGCGACCGTAAAATAAAACAGATTTCCCTGAAGCCATTCAATCCCGATACGATCATCGATACAAACAACCTGCTGGCTGAACTGGAACGGGTCAAACAGCAGGGTTATGCGACCAATCTGGGCGAGCGCGAACCGGATATCGCCGCCGTTGCCGTTCCCGTGGTCTCGAAAAAAGGCGAACTGATCCTCACCTTATCGGTGTTCGGCATGCGTCACCGGTTTGCGCCCGACTTCATTGATCATGTTCGCAAAAAACTGGAGCAAGCGGCGCGGATCATCCGGGCGTCCTATTATACCTGACCGAGGGCGGGATTTAACCGGACAGATAGCTTGGCAGAAACAGGGTCATGGCCGGGAACAGCAGGAGCAGGCCGATGCGTATGATTTCAGCGCCGAAAAAGGGCATGACACCCCTGAACACGGTTTTCATAGGCACATTCTGAGCCAGCGAACTGATGATGAAAACATTGAGACCGACCGGTGGCGTGATCAGCCCCAGTTCGACAACAACCAGTGCCAATATGCCAAACCAGATTTTCAGCTGCTCCGTATTCATGCCAAAGGCGGCGGTTTCGGCCACCGCATAATCACCGCCGTTGAGGACGATCAGGGCCGGCCAGAAAAACGGCACAACAACCAGGATCATGGACAGGGATTCCATGAAGCAGCCGAGAATAATCAGCAGCACCAGCATGGCTATCAGCACCATCCAGGGATTAAATCCGCTGGTCGCAGCCCATTCAGCGAGCGCCGCCGGCAGACCTGCCCGGGTGAAGAAACTCTTGATCACGTCGGCACCGAACAGGATGAAATAGAGCATGCCGCTGGTCACGGCGGTATTCAGCAGGGATTGTTTGATGCCGCCCAGGGTCAGGCCTTCGCCCCAGAACCGAAGAACCAGACCGTAGGCCAGGATCGCAAAAACCCCGACACCGGCGGCCGGGGTCGGGGTGAAGATACCCATACCGAGGCCCAGAATAATTGCACCAAATATAATCAAAACCGGAATCAGGCGCAGGATCGCATGGCGGCGTTGCGCGGGATCCATGGATTGTGCTTTCGGCGCACTGTCGGGGTTGACGCGAACGATGATGGCAATGACACAGATAAAGGCGGCGACCGCCAGCAATCCCGGCAGAATGGCAGCCTGGAACATCTCGATGATGGAGGCTTCAACAATGATTGAATAAATCACCAGGGCCACCGAGGGCGGAATCAAAATGCCAAGTGTGCCACCGGCGGCCAGGGCTCCGGTGGCCAGGGCCGGCGAGTAATTCATGCGCCTGAGTTCCGGCAGTGCGACACGCCCCATGGTCGACGAGGTCGCCAGCGAAGAGCCGCAGACCGCGCCAAATCCGGCGCAGGCGCCGACGGCTGCCATGGCGACACCGCCCCGAAACCGGCCGACGATGGCATTGATGCCCTGGAACAGATCGCGGCTCAGTTTGGCATGCGACGCCAGATAGCCCATCAGGATGAACAGCGGGACAACCGACAGATCGTAACTGGCGACAATATTCCACAACAGGGTTTTGAACTGCATGATATAGGGCTCGAACCGCAAATAGGGCAGAGCCTGGCTGAGCGCGTAGTTACCGCCGATACCGACGGTGATCATCGCCAAGCCAACCGGTATGCGAAAAAAAAGCAGAACAAAAAGGCTGGCCAGACCGATAATGCCAATGAATTCCGGTTCAATCATCAGACGGGTCCTGGTTTTCAAAAATCTGGAAAAAAGCAATCACCGCCCACAGGATCAGCGACAATAGGCCGGGAAAGTAAAACGGCCACTCAGGCCAGCCGAGGACTCGTGACAGGGCATGGTCGTCCCGGGTTTCGAGCATGCCCAGCAGCATCCAGTAGGCCATAAACAGGGCCATTGCCGTCATCCCGATGAGGGAAAACCTGTCGAGCGCGCGCTGCACCCGGGGGGACATTTTACCTGAAATAATGTCAACGAACACATGCCCGCGCTGATATTGGCAATAGGGGAAAAACATCATTGCTGCGGAACTGATCGCGAGGCGCACAAAGTCCTCATAACCGGGCAATGCGGAAAAGGTGGTTCCATACAGGCGGGCAACCCGGTCAATGGCAAAGGCACCGACATTGGCCGATGTGACGAAAACGATGCTGAGAACAATCACGCCGCCGGTTATCGCCCATGCACGCGTAATCAGCCCGAGGTCAATCCTCATTGATTAGATTCCTTAGGACGGGGCAAAAAAAAGGCGCTGCGCAATAAGTATCACGCAGCGCCCTGGTTCAAAAGAGGCTTATTTGCTATATTTGGCGATGGACGCCCGGGCCGCTGCGACCAGTGCAGCACCGTCAAAACCGCTTTTGGTGCTTTCGGCAACCCAGCGGTCAACGACCTGCTGACCCAGAGTATCGAAGGTAGCTTTTGCCTCTGCGCTCAAGCCAATGACTTCGCCGCCGGATTCGACCTGCATCTTTTTGCCGGGCTCTTCGACCCGATCCAGTTGTGGCCGATTGATTGCGCCCAGGCTGCACCGGAATTGTCGTCGATCACTTTTTTCAGATCATCGGGCAGGCTGTTGTAGCGATCCTTGTTCATGGCGAACATGAAGACCGACGTGCCGAACCGGGATTTGTCATCGCCTTCATAGGAATACTTCGTCAACTGGTGAAGCTTCAGCGGCGGGAAAATCTCGAACGGGACCAGGGTGCCGTCGATGGTGCCCTTTGACAGGGCCTGTGGCAGGGCCGGGACGGGCATGCCAACGGGCTCGGCGCCCCAGGCTTCAAGCATCCATGCACCGGTTCTGGACGGGGTCCGCAACTTGAGCCCTTTGACGTCGGCGACGGTGGTGATTTGTTTCGAGACCGTATGCAGGGCGGCACCGGAATGAACGTGGATCAGAATCGGGTGCACGTCCTTATAATCGTCGGCGATTAAGGCGAAGTTCTCCTGAATAGCCTGATTGGTTGCTTCGGCACTGCCGCGATGAACGGTTGGCAGTTCAAAGACTTCCGAGCGCGGGAACACGCCGGGTGTATATCCGGGCAGTGTCCAGACGATGTCGGCGACGCCGTCACGCACCTGGCGATAAAGCTCGGGTGGTTTGCCGCCCATGGACATACTTGGGAAAATCTTGATTTCGATGCGGCCGTTTGAGTCGGCTTCAACTTTTTTTGCCCAGGGCTCGATGAGCACGGTCTGGGTCGGTGCCTTGGGGCTGATGAAGTGGTGGACAGTCAGTGTCACCTCGGCCGCCTGGGCGGTGGTGTAGGACAATGCAGTGGTCACGATACCGACTGCAACGCGGTTGATTATATTCATGATTCCTCCTTGTTTAGTCTGTTGGTGTTGAAGTGCATTATTAATCAGGCACTTTTTACGGGTCATTGGGTCATTGAAATGTGTCTATTTGTCGACACCGCCCCAGATGGATTCTGCCGTTTTCACGACAAGTTCCAGTTTGCGGCGCTGGTCGTCAACTGTGATCGTGTTTCCTTCCTCCGTCGATGAAAATCCACATTGCGGGGCAATTCCAAGCTGGTCCATATCGACGTATCTGGAGGCCTCGTCAAATTTTCGTCTGAGGCCGTCAAGATCCTCGAGTTCCCCGGTTTTTGTGGTGATGAACCCCGGCATGACCCGCTGTTTGCCCTTTGCCAGCAGGGCCAGCGGTTCCAGCCCCCCGGCGCGTTCCGTATCGTACTCCATAAAAAAGATATCAACATCGGTTTTGTTGAACACGGCGTCGGCGGCCGGGTCGTAGGCACCTTCGGCCGCATGGGTCGATTTGAAGTTGCCGCGGCACATATGCATGGCAATGGTCATGTCATCGGGACGGTCCTTGATCGCTTCGTGCATCATCCAGGCATAGCGGTCAATCAGCCAGTCCGGATCCTGGCCTTCGGCCGCCCGTGCGGCGCGGTGCTTGGGGTCGCATAAATAGGTGAAAAAGATATCATCCATCTGCAGATAACGGCAGCCGGCCGCATAGAACTTTTCGACGGCCTTTTTGTAGGTCGCGGCAATCGCTGCAAACAGCACGTCCGGGTCCTTGTATTCGGCTGGCTTGATATCAGCGACGGCGGTGCGAAAATGGCAGCAACTGGGACCGGGTATGGATATTTTGGGCGCAACGTCGGCAACCGAGGCGAGGTAGGTGTAATGCGCCAGCATCGGGTGATCGTCGGGGAAATCAAGCTTGTCGGTTATGGTCGGAAAGATCGGACGCAGCTTTACACCGGCGAACTGAACGCCTTCTTCGCGCTCTTCCAGATCGAACCCGGTCAGTGCCCCCATAAAGTCATAGTGCCAGAAAGAGCGCCGCAATTCACCGTCGGTCACCGCTTTCAGGCCGACATCCTGCTGCAGGGCGACGATCTCGCGAATGGCGGCGTCTTCGACGGCTGCCAGATCATCGGCGGAAATCGATTTATCCTCAAAATATTTTTTGCGGGCCGCCTGCACGCTGGCCGGACGGAGCAGGCTGCCGACGTGATCGGCGCGAAACGGCGGGGATGCATTAGCCATAAATCAGTCTCCACAGGGCCTCAGGAGCGTCACCTCGTATCGGGTGCTCGCCCGCATTCTATCACGCAAGGCTATAATTCGTTAAAAGTTATGTAAAATGATAATTTACGCATTTCATCTCACCAAAAAGTTATGAATAGACAGGCCGGCTATTGGGTGATTTGTCGCGCCGCCTCCTGCACCGCATTGATGAACATTTGCAGCGCCGGCGATACGGCGGTGTCGGTTCGGGTCGTCAGTCCGACCGGACCCTGGGTATCGGAAGTATCGATGGCAAGCTTGACCAGGTTGCCTTCCTCGACGTCCATGGCGGCAACGCCGTTTGAGATAATCCAGACCGCGTCGGTTTGCCGGGTATAGGCGCGGCCAAAGGCCATGGAGACGGTCTCGACCCGGTCCTGGATGGTGCCGATACCGTGGGCGATCAGGAAGCGATCCACCGACGGGCGAATGATCGAGGCTTTGTCCGGCAACAACACCGTGTACTCGACAATTCGGGATATATCAAATTGCGGAAGCCGGGTCAGCGGATGACCATTGCGCACGATAAAAACCACATGTTCCGAATACAGATGGGTAAACGACAGACCGGTCATCAGATCGGGTTCGGCCAGGCGACCGACCACCAGATCCAGTTCGCCAACCCGCAACTGTCCGAGCAGGACCCCGTTGCCGCCGGTCGTCAGACTGACAATGGTCTCGACCCCGCCGGATTTGAATATTTCGACGGCATTGGGGATGATACGGGCGGCCACCGTTGGCAAAACGCCGACGGATATCTGGGCCTCGCCTTTCATGCGGGCCTGCGCCATGCTGTCCACACCCTGTTGCAGGGCGGTCAGGCTGGCGCCGGCATAGCGCAGGAAAATCTCGCCGAAATTGGTTAAGGTGACGCCTTTTTTGCTGCGATCAAACAGCCGTACATCCAGGGTCTCTTCCAGTTCGCGAATGGTTTTCGAGACCGCCGGCTGGGTGATCGCCAGGGAATCGGCAGCCCGCATGACGCTCTGATTGCGCGCCACTTCCAGAAAGCACTGGAGATGGCGAAATTTAATGCGCCGATCAAGCATTGAAAAAGGACCTCCCTCGGGGTTTTGGTATATTATGCATATTGTTTTAGTTATGTATTAAAGTAAAAACATCATTTTACATAACTATTTTCATCAAATAATTTGATTTACACAAGCCAAGCGTGAGGACAGGTGCCAACGATGAACATCATGAAAACCAACGGAGTGCACCTGCATTATCAGGAATGTGGCGCCAAAACCGGCCGCCCTCTGGTCTTCGCCAATTCCCTGGGCACGGATTTTCGGGTCTGGCAGGCGCTGCTTCCGCTGTTGGGAGACGGCTTTCGGGTTCTTTTATATGACAAGCGCGGCCATGGCCTGTCCGACAGCCCGCCGCCGCCCTATCAGATCGAAGACCATGTCGAAGACCTGGCGGGGCTGATGCGCGCCCTCGGGTTTGAAGGCGCCGTGGTCTGTGGCCTGTCCGTTGGCGGGTTGATTGCCCAGGGGCTGGCGGCCAGCCATCCGGACCTGGTGCGCGGGCTTATTCTCAGCGATACCGCCCATAAGATCGGCCCGCCGGAAATCTGGTCAGACCGCATCAAAGCCCTGCAGGAGGGTGGCATCGAGGCGTTGGCCACAGCCATTCTGGAACGCTGGTTTTCGGAAGACTTCAGAACCCATCGCAGCGCGGAACTGGCCGGCTGGCGACATATGCTGGTACGCACCCCGCTTAGCGGATACATCGGCACCGCACTGGCCATCCGTGATGCCGACATGACAGCGGCAGCGCAGTCGATCCAGGTGCCGACGCTCTGTCTTGTGGGATCGGAAGACGGGGCAACACCGCCGGAACTGGTCAGGTCCATGGCCGCTCTGATCTCCGGCTCGCAATTTCATGTCATTGACGGGGCCGGGCATTTGCCCTGTGTCGAAGAGCCCGGGCAAATGGCGCGGCTTGTTTTAACCTTCCTGAAGGAGTCCGGGCTTGACTGATCATCGATTTGACGCGGGTATGAAAGTGCGCCGCAAAGTGCTGGGAGACGCGCATGTCGACCGCGCGGAAGCAAATAAATCTGAAATAGATGCTGATTTTCAGCGTTATATCGTCGAAAATGCCTGGGGTGCGGTGTGGACACGCGATAGTCTGAGTTTGCGCGAACGCAGCATGCTGACCATTTGTATGATGGCCAGTCTGGGCCACCAGGAAGAACTGGCCATGCATATCCGGGCGGCCCGCAATACCGGGGCAACGCGTCAGGATATCATTGAAGTGCTTTTGCAGGTGGCCGTCTATGCCGGCGTGCCGACCGCCAATACGGCTTTTGCCATAGCTAAGAAAACCTTTTTGGAACTCGATTCAAACGCAGAAAAATGAGGCAACCCATGAGTTTGACACCCTTCAAATCCCGCGATTTCAAAAGCCATCCGGCGTTTATCCACCCGGCCTATACATCCACCGTCCTGCGTGGACAAACCCGGCCCCTGGTTGCCATAAAACCGTCGCTTTCGGAGCTCACCGGTCCGGTCTACGGCCATGATGCGGTTGGTGAGCTGGACCATGATCTGACCAAAAACAGTATTGTCGATGGCCCGCCGATCGGCGAACGCATTGTGGTCACCGGCCGGGTTCTCGATGAGGACGGCCGGCCCCAGCCCGACACCCTGCTCGAGATCTGGCAGGCCAATGCCTGCGGGCGTTATGTGCACGAAGCCGATCAGCACGAAGCGCCGCTGGACGGCAATTTTCTGGGCGCCGGCCGCTGTGTCACCGATGCAGACGGCCGCTACCGGTTTTATACCATCAAACCGGGCGCCTATCCGTGGCCCAATCATGCCAACGCCTGGCGCCCGAACCACATTCACTTTTCCCTGTTCGGCGCCAGCTTCGCGACACGCCTGGTGACCCAGATGTATTTCCCCGGCGACCCGCTGCTGGATCTGGACCCCATCTATAAAAGCAGCCCGCCGGGATATCGGGAACTTATGGTTTCCCAGTTTTCGCTCGACGATACGGAAGAGGGGTTTGCCCTGGGATATAACTTCGACCTGATTTTGCGTGGTCGCAACGCGACGCCGATGGAGAATTGAGCATGGCCCTGAAACAAACACCGTCGCAAACCGTTGGCCCTTACTTCGCCTATGGCCTGACACCCGGACAATATGGCTATCCGTTCAGGGAACTGGTTGCCAATAATCTCGTCGCAGCGGATACGGAGGGGGCACGCATTCGCATTGAAGGCTGTGTCTACGACGGTGCCGGCGACAAGGTCCCCGATGCCATGATCGAAATCTGGCAGGCCGACGCCCAGGGCCGCTACGCCCACCCGGCCGACCCGCGCTCTTCCAATTCCAGTTTCAAGGGCTTCGGGCGCTTTGGTACCGGCACCGATCCCGACAACCGGTTTATCTTCGAGACTATAAAACCCGGTTCCATCGATGGCGCGCAGGCGCCGCACATCAGCGTCATTGTGATGATGCGCGGCCTGTTGACCCATACCTTTACGCGGATCTATTTTTCCGATGAAGCCGAGGCCAATCAGGCCGATCCGGTCCTGAACAGCGTCGAGGAAAGCCGCAGGCCGACCCTCATTGCCACGGCGGACGGGGCGGTTTACCGGTTCGATATTCATATGCAGGGCGATCAGGAAACGGTATTTTTTGACGTCTAGACAATCCTGACAGCAACACCCGGAGAATAGATATGGCTCAGATAATGGAGCTGAAAGAGGCGATTGCCGAAAATGTCCATGATGGAGATTTTATGGCGCTGGAAGGGTTTACCCACCTGATCCCCCATGCCGCCGCCCACGAAGTCCTGCGCCAGGGGTACAAGGATCTGACGCTGTGCCGGATGACCCCGGACATGATTTACGATCAGTTCATCGGCATGGGCCGGGTCAAAAAACTGGTTTTTTCCTATGCGGGAAACCCCGGTGTCGGTCTGCTGCTGCGGTTCCGCGATGCCGTCGAGAACGCCTGGCCCCAGGCCCTGGAAATCGAGGAACATTCCCATGCGGCCATGGCCAATGCCTATGAAGCCGGTGCCGCCGGTCTGCCCTGCGCGATCTTTCGCGGCTACCGGGGCGCCGAGCTGGCCGAGGTTAACCCCAACATCAAGTCGATCCTCTGTCCGTTCACCGGCGAAAAACTGGCCGCCGTGCCGGCGATCAACGCCGATGTGGCGATCATCCACGCGCAGCGGGCCAACCGGGCCGGCGACGTGATGATTGAAGGCATCATCGGGGTCCAGAAGGAAGTGGTGCTGGGAGCTAAGCGCGCTATTGTCACGGTCGAGGAAATTGTCGATGATTTCGGTGATGTATCACCCAATGCGGTGATTCTGCCGGGCTGGACCATTGATGCGGTGGTCCGGGTGCCGGGCGGCGCGCATCCGTCCTATGCCCACGGCTATTACGCCCGCGACAATGCCTTTTATAAGGACTGGGACCGCATTGCCCGCGACCGCGATACGTTTTTGCAGTGGATGGAAGAGCATGTCATCAATGCCGGTCCGGATGCCTTCGGGCGCTATGCCGGTAAAGGGAGCCGATAAATGTCAGAGCCAACACTCAGCGAAATCATGACGGTGACGGCGGCCCGCGCCCTGAAAAACACCGATGTCTGTTTTGTCGGCATCGGCCTGCCGTCGGAAGCCTGCAATCTGGCGCGGCTGACCCATGCGCCGGATATCACATTGATCTATGAATCCGGTACCATCGGCACCAAACCCCGGGTCCTGCCTTTGTCGATCGGCGACGGCGAGCTGTGCGAAACGGCGACCACCACGGTCTCCGTGCCCGAGATGTTCCGCTACTGGCTGCAGGGCGGGCGGATCACCGTCGGCTTTTTGAGTGCCGCCCAGCTCGACCGCTTCGGCAATATCAACACCACGGTGATCGGCGATTACCACAATCCGAAAGTGCGCCTGCCGGGCGGCGGCGGGGCGCCGGAAATCGCCACCTCATGCGGCGAGATTTTCATTACCCTCAAGCATTCGTCGCGGGCCTTTGTCGACAAACTGGATTTCTTTACCTCGATCGGCCATGGCGACGGGCCGGGCCACCGGGCGCGCCTCGGCATTACCACCAAGGGCCCGACCCGGCTGGTCACTGATCTGTGTGTGATGCAGCCGAACCCCGACACTTGCGAATTTGAAGTGACCTCGCTGCATCCCGGCGTCAGCCGCCAGCAGGTCACCGAGGCCACCGGCTGGCCTTTGAAATTCGCTAATCAAGTCACCGAGACCGCAGCCCCCAGCGATGTCGAGCTTGACGCTTTGCGTGCCTTGAAGCAACGCACTGCAGAGGCCCACGAAGGGGCCTGATAATCTCCTTGGTAAAACGATCATGGCCGGCCCGCTTTAGGAATCAATGAAAATCCCGGCTCGGGAACAGCCTCCGCGCGGTGTCGCGGGGGTGGCCGTGCCGCGCGGGCGGCAGGCCGGCGCGGGGGTTGAGGCGGTGCGGGTTTTGCCAGATCCCGCCGGGGCCGGGCGGTTGTGTGGGCACCGTGCCTGCGGCCAGTTCATCGAGCATCCACGAGCAGTTTTCCAGGGTTTCAACAATTACATGGGTGACAATGCCTTCGCGCTGCAGCCGGCCCTGGACTTTCAGCAGGCGCGCCGTGAAGACATCGCGGCGATGGCGCTCAAAGACATCGGCCCAGACAATCAGGTTGGCGGTTCCGGTCTCGTCTTCCAGGGTGACGAAGACAACGCCACGGGCCGTGCCGGGGCGCTGGCGGGCCAGCACCAGACCGGCCAGATGCACCCGCTTGCCGTTGCTTTGGGTTGCCATGTCCCTGGCCTGCAGCAGGCCCGGCAACTGCGGGCGCAGGGGTTGTAAGGGGTGGGCCTTCAACGACAGGCGCAGGGAGGCGTAATCGGCGACCACCTCCTCGCCCAGATTCATTTCCGGCAGGCGGACCGGGGCTTCCGGGCCCTGGTCGAACTCGCCCATGGCGTCGAACAGCGGCAGCGGCTTGTCGCCACCGATGCTTTTCACCTTCCACAGGGCCTGGCGCCGGTTGTAGCCCAGCGACGGAAAGGCATCGGCCCGGGCCAGCACATTCAGTGCGCGCCGGCCGACGCCGGCCCGTCGCCAGATATCAAAGGGGTCCTGATAGCCGTTGCCGCGCGCCGCGACGATCCAGCCGCCATCGTCGGCCGACAGGCCCTTGACCATGCGCAGGCCGAGCCTGAGGGCATAACCGTCGATATGGGATTCCAGGGTGCAGTCCCAGTCCGATGCGTTGACGTCGGCGGCCAGCACCGGGATCCCGTGGTTGCGGGCGTCGGCGACGATCTGCGCCGGCGCATAGAAACCCATGGGCTGGGAATTGAGCAGGGCACAGGCAAAGGCCGCCGGGTAATGGCATTTCATCCAGGCCGAGACATAGACCAGCAGGGCAAAGCTGGCGGCATGGCTTTCCGGAAACCCGTATTCGCCAAAACCCTCAATCTGCTTGAAACAGCGTTCGGCAAAATCCTGTGTATAGCCATTGCCCCGCATCCCCGTGAGGAACTTGTCGCGCAGACTGCCGATGGTGCCGGCGTTGCGGAAGGTCGCCATGGCCCGGCGCAACTGGTCCGATTCGGCCGGCGAAAAGCCGGCGCCGACGATGGCGATCTTCATCGCCTGTTCCTGAAACAACGGCACGCCGAGCGTTTTGTGCAGCACCTGGCGCAGCCCTTCAGACGGGTAGCTGACCGGCTCTTCGCCATTGCGGCGGCGCAAATAGGGATGCACCATATCGCCCTGGATCGGCCCGGGCCGCACGATCGCCACTTCAATCACCAGATCATAGAAGCTGCGCGGTTTCATGCGCGGCAGGAACGACAGCTGGGCCCGGCTTTCAACCTGAAACACACCAATGGCATCGGCCGCACAGAGCATGTCGTAGGTGGCGCCATCGGCCTGCGGGATGCTTGCCATGGTGTAGCTGCGGCCGTGATAGCTGCGGATCAGGTCGAAGCCTTTGCGAATGCAGCTGAGCATGCCGAGCGCCAGCACATCGATTTTCAGAATCCCCAGCACATCCAGATCATCCTTGTCCCACTGGACAACGGTGCGGTCCTCCATGGCGGCGTTTTCAATGGGCACAACCGCATCCAGCCGCCCGCGGGTGATCACCAGCCCGCCCACATGCTGGCCCAGATGACGGGGAAAGCCGATCAGTTCCTGGATCAGGAGGATGGTCTGGCGCAGGCGCATGTCGTTCGGATCGAGGCCGATATCGATCAATGACTGGCGCGGTGATTCGTCTTCATTGATCCAGCCAAAGGTCTGCGAGGCGATCAGGGTGATGGTGTCCTCACTCAGCCCCATGGCCTTGCCGACATCGCGGATCGCACCGCGGGTCCGGTAGCGGCTGACCACCGCCGTCATGCCGGCCCGGTGACGGCCGTATTTTTGGTAGACATACTGGATCACTTCCTCGCGCCGTTCGTGCTCGAAGTCGACATCGATATCAGGCGGTTCGCCCCGTTCGGCGGAGATGAAGCGCTCGAACAGCAAATCCGACTGCACCGGATCGATGCTGGTGATGCCGAGCATGAAACAGACGGCGGAATTGGCGGCCGAGCCCCGGCCCTGGCATAAAATACCGCGGCTGCGGGCAAATTTGACCAGGTCATAGACGGTCAGGAAATAGGGCGCGAAGCCCAGCTGCCCGATCAACTGCAGCTCATGCTCAAGCAGGGCGCGGGTCTTCTGCGCCAGGCCGCCCGGATAGCGCCATTTGCTGCCGGCCCAGACCAGGCTCTCCAGGGTCGCTTGGGTGCTGACCCCGGGTCCGGCAATTTCGTCCGGATATTCATAGGCCAGTTCGTCCAGGGAAAAGCCGCAGGCCTGGGTGATCTCGAGGGTTGCGGCCAGGGCCTCGGGATAGCCCCTGAACAGGGCGGCCATGGTGGCGGGGGCTTTCAGGTGGCGCTCGCCATTGCGCAGGGTCAGCAGACCGGCATTGTCGATGCTGGTCTTTTCGCGGATGCACGACAGCACATCGGCCAGGGCCCGGCGTTTCGGGCTATGCATGATCACGTCGTTGGTGGCGACCAGAGAGATCCCGGTTGCCGTCGCCAGCGCCGCCAGTTTGTGCATGTGGGCCTCAAACGTGCCGGCCAGCAAATGGCTGGCTGCCAGATAAAGCCGGCCCGGGAAGGCCCGGCTGAGCCGGTCCAGCTGGCACCTGAAGGCCTGATCCGGAGCTGGCGGCGGCAGTGCGATCAGGCGCAGACCCTGGCCCCAGTCGAGCACATCCTGCTGATACAGATCGCAGGTGCCCTTTTCGGCCCGCCGCCGACCCAGCGTGATCAGTTGCGACAGCCGGCCATAGGCATCGCGGTTTTCCGGATAGGCAAGCAGGCTGGCCCCGTCGAGCAGATCGAGCCTGGCCCCGATCAGCAGACGCATGGCCTGTTCCCTGGCCGCCTTATGGGCACGGACGATGCCGGCCAGGCTGTTGCGATCGGCAATGCCAATCGCCGCCAGCCCCAGCCTGCTGGCCGTGGCGACCAGTTCGTGGGCATGGCTGGCCCCTTCCAGGAAGGAGAAATTGCTGAGCACCTGCAGTTCCGCATAGGCGGTGCGCACGGGCGGCGTGGGTGGTGGCATCAGGCGAACAGGCCGTGCAGGTACCAGTGGTTCCGGTTGTCCCGAATTTCCCGGTAAATCCAGAACTGCTGACCGGTTTCCACCTGCACCCGGTAGTAATCCCGGGCCCCGTTTTTCCAGTTGCGGTCGCGGTGCCACCAGTTGGCGGAAATCCGTTCCGGCCCCCAGGCCCGTTTGACATGATGGTCGCGGCCCTGACAACGGATGTTGGCCGGGGCGTGATCTTCCGTGCTTTGTGAAAAGCCCGGCAGGGCCTGCGGTGATTTCAGAAGCTGCAGGGGGCGGGCCGGCGTTGGCGGCCAGTGCAGGGGCTGGTTGCGGGGGCGGATCTCCGCTGCCGGATGCCAGCGCTGGGCGCGTTCCGGCAAATGGCTGGCGGCCGGCTCGAACCGGCCCACGGTCCGCGGGCCCAGCCGGTTTTCCAGATTATCAATCAGCACCGCCAGCGCCCCGGTGGATGTGCAAGACCCGGCCGGTCGGGCGTCATCGGGGCGCTGCAGATGCAGGCGGATGTCGTCCTGACGGGCGCTGAAGGCCTCGACAACCGGGGCACTCAGTTCCATGGCGTCAATGCCGTGGCGGGGTTCCACCTGGCCCAGCTTTTCGGCGAACAGATGCAGCAGATGGGCCGGCGTGCGGTTCGGGCTGGCGGTGCCGATCTCCAGATACTGGGCACTGTTGTCGGCCCGGATGCAGTGCAGGATCAGCCGCCGGCAGCCTTGGTCGGTGGCTTCGAGGTGCAGGCACAGGCGTTCCAGCAGCAGGCTCAGGGCCTGGGCAATGGAGGTCGCGGTGGCTATCGGTTCGGGGAAGCGGATCAGCTCGCGCAGGGGCTTTTTATGGCGGCGCGGCCGGATCGGGTCCGGGCTCAGGCCCAGGATGCGGTCGAGCCGGCTGGCCAGCTCCAGCCCAAAGCGCGCCGCCAGGCCGGCCCGGGGGATGGCGTACAGATCGCCCACGGTTTTCAGACCCATCAGCCGCAGGCCCTCGACCGTTCCCCCATCAATGCGCAGCGCCATGACCGGCAACGCCTGCAGGGCCTGGCTGGTGGCCCGGGCAGCGGCAATGGTTTGCCCGTGATCGCCGTCGCCAAACCGGGCCAGCGCCCAGGCCGCACCCGGGGTGTCGGCAATCGCGCCCGGGCAGGAAAAGCCAAATTGCCGCAGACCCTGGGTGGCGGCTTTCAGCATCGGTGCTTCGCCATCAAACAAATGGGCACAGCCGGTGATATCGATGATCAGGCCGTCGGCGCCATCGATGGCCAGACTGGGGGAATAGCGGATCGCCCAGTTGGCCAGCCGTTCCAGCAGGGCCGCATCGGCGGCGGGATCGTGCTCACGCACATCCAGTTCGCTGCAGATGGCGCGCGCCGTTGCCAGCACCATGCCCGGCTGCAGTCCCTGGCTTTCGGCGGCCCGGTTGACCGCGACCAGACTGACCCGGTTCTGGGCCCGCCGGGTCAGGGCCAGCGGCTGGCTGATGGGGGTCGCGGCAAGGCGGTTCAGGCGGTCAATGGCCAGATTCGACAGCCACAGGGCCATGTAACGTTTGGCTGACGGGGGTGCCATCACCCGACTCCTTTGCCGGGCTCGGCGTCAACGGACCAACTGGCGGCGCTGGCGTTGCGCAGCTTGAGCAGGTGGATCTGCCAGCGGGCAAGGCCCGCCGGATCAGAGCTCGGGGCCGGGCTGATGTGCCAGCGGCTGGTCAGGGTGCTCGGGCTCAGTTGCCCGACAGACTGATAAGGGCTCAGTTGCCCGACAGACTGATGGACCCCCGGTTGCTGCCCGGTCAGGATCAGCCCCAGGGTTTTGCCGCGCTCGGCGGCCAGTTGCAGGCGGCGGCTGGCGGTCATGGTCAGGGCTGTTTCCGGCTCGCCGACCACGGCATCGACAGCGCCCGAGCGCAGCCCTTCTTCCAGCCCCCACAACAGATCCCTGGGCGTCGGGGTGTAGGCGATGAACCAGTGCTCGACCCGGCAGCCCATGGCCTGCAGGGTCGGCGCATAGAGCAGCGCTTTTTCCTTTTGCGGGCGAAACCACAGCACCGGGCCGGCGAGCTGGCTGAGGATGCGGGCGGCAAAGCCATGGGCCAGCGGGCCGCTGATTTCATGGACCGCGCCTGAGGCCAGGCCACCGTCCGGCAGGTCCTGGTCAACCGCTGGAAACCCGGTGGCAACCAGACGGGGCCGCCCGCTCTGTGCATGGCCGCGTTCAATATCCGCAATCACCTGGCGCAGGGCCTCGCGCTGGCGCGCATCAGGATCAGGGGGAACAGACGGGGGCGATGACAGGGTCACGGGTTCAGTCTTCCTTTTCAGGGTTTCCAGCGGTTGTTCATATATTTTTGTTCTTGTTATGTTCTAGCCACAGAAAAGCCGCTCGTCAATAACCGGCTTGCAGATTGTTGAAGGCCGGTTTCCGATCTCAGCTGTTTCCATATCAACAGGAAAGGCAGCAGGCGTTGGCACCTTGATCCTGCGGTAGCGGCTTTGAAAAGGCTTTCTAATAAGCCGGGAAATATCTAGGGTCAGCGTCCAAACAGGGATGCGGAACCGGGATGGGCGATGGCCTGCCAAAAGGAGGGAGAATGCGTTTATTGATGATGTTGGGGGTCGCTGTCTGGTTGGCAGGATGTGCGGTAACCCATGTCGGGATTGACGAACGAACGGGGCTGGTTAACAAGGAAGCCGCCCTGGCGCAATCTCCCGAAGCCGCAGAGCTGGTCTATTCGACAAATTATTGTAAAGCCAGACTTTGCAGTCAGACACCGGTTCTGATGCTGGTCATTGGCCGCAGGGCCGTGGCGGAAAAAGCGACAAACGCGTCCCTTGCCAGCACCGCCAGGTTACAGGGGTTTATGTTTGCCGGGACGACGGTGTATGACGGCCGTATCAGACCGCACGGAGTCAAGTATCTGGGCTATCGGGACCCGGAGGGAAAGCTGGTCTGTCAGGGGTATTACAGCTGGTCGGGTTTTGGCAGGGCAAGCGACGTCAAACTCCGCTGTTTTGATGACAGTGCCGAGGTTACGGGAAAAATTCGCAACGCCGGACGCCAGCCCAAAGGGCCCTACAGGGGCAAGGGTATCGGCACCGGCGTCCTGACCTTCGATGGTGGATTGGTCGCGGTGGTTTATGGTGTTAATCCCGCTGATTTGAAGACCCGGGATTTTATTCAGTTATGGGTCCAGCATGGCGGAGACCGCAATGAACTGCCTGTCCGGAAAATGCCCCCGCGGGTTGATAAAGTTCCGCTCCTGAACGGCGGTAAAACCACCTGATCAGGCAAGGGGCGGGGATCGCGTTTGATAGAACCGCAAGGTGATTCATCAGCCGAAACTGTAACAGACGTTAACAATACAGATACAATCTGGTTATTGGATGGCAACATCCATGGGCTAGGTTGTTAGCTGTCAGAGACGGGCTCCCCCCCGCGGCGCTTTTCCCATAAGCGCCTCTCTGACAACCTCCCTGTTAAACTTGCCGGACCTTCGGGTCCGGTTTTTTTTGGGCAATAGGTCAAAGGCGCTAGTGCAGTCCATATGAACATGGACTGCACTAGAATACCAATTCGTCTTCTTCACCGCCGCTGGCGATAACGATCTCGCCAGCATCGGCGAGCGCCTTGGCGATTTGTACGATGGCGGACTGGGCTTCATCGACATCTTTCAGACGCACTGCCCCCAAAGCTTCCATGTCCTCTTGCATCATCTTACCCGCACGCTCGGACATGTTGGAAAAAAACAACCCGCGAACCTCTTCCGACGCGCCTTTTAAGGCGAGCCCCAATTGGTCCTTTTCGACTTGACGAAGCAGCAACTGGATGCCGCCGGAATCAACAGCCGACAAATCGTCAAAGGTGAACATCAATCCTTTGATCCGCTCAGCGGATTCTCTGTTGCGCTCTTCCAGGGCCGTCATAAAACGGTTTTCCGTATTGCGATCAAGGGAGTTAAAGATGTCGGCCATCAGCTCGTGGCTGTCGCGTCGTGCAGTGCTGGCCAGGTTGGTCATGAATTCTGACCTCAGCGTGCGTTCAACATGATCCAGAATATCTTTTGACACCGCCTCCATGCGCAACATGCGCATGATACACTCCAGCGAGAAATTTTCCGGTAGAATGGCAAGCACACGGGACGCGTGATCCGGACTGATTTTCGTGAGCACAACGGCTACGGTTTGCGGGTATTCATTTTTCAGGTAATTTGCCAGCACCACTTCACTGACGTTATTCAGTTTGTCCCACATGGTGCGACCAGCAGGGCCTCGCATTTCTTCCATAATCTGCGCGACGCGCTCTTCGGGCAAAGCCCCCATCAACAGGCGCTCGGTCGAAGAATAGGAGCCTACCAGGCCGCCGGAGCTCGATAAGGCATCGGCAAATTCGACAAATAATCGCTCAATCAGATTTGCACTGATTGAGCCCAAAGATGACATCGCTTGAGATAAATCACGAATTTCTTCGTCGTCCATTTTTTCAAACAATTTGGCGGAATTTTCAGGGCTGATTGCAAGCATGAACATAGCCGCTTTTTGACGACCCGATAAGCTTCCATAATCGTCTTTTACACGGGCCATGAATTTTTTTAACCTGTTTGAATATATGTAACAATACACCTGAATGCATGGCGATGCACTCTGACACTTCATTATCGATGAATTTGTTAAAGGAAGGGAGGAAAACGGCAGGCAAATCCGCCCCTGTTTATAAATTGCCAAAACAACCTATCGACTTAATCAGGTCCCTTGCGTATAGGTGATCCTTGTTTTTACAGGGGGGAATTTCCAATGCGCCAGCTTTCACCAGCCGATATCGCCAGCCATCTGGTCAGGGCCCGCCGCGACCATGTGGCGTGGCAGCCCGGCGATACGGCGGCGATATCCATCGCTGAGGCCTATGCGGTCCACGACCTGGTGACGGCTGAACTGGGCCTTGCGATCGGGGCCTGGAAGACATCGCCGCTGGATGATCCCAAGGCCCCCTTCGCCGGACAGATCTATGCCCGGGACATTTATGGAACGGGGGCCGAAATTCCCGCATCGGAGCTGTTTATGATCGGCATTGAGGGCGAGATCGCGTTTCGCTTCGGCCAGGATTTTCCGGCCAGCAAGGCCCCCTATGGGCGCGCCGACATCATCGCCGGGATCAGTGAAATGCTGCCCCTGATCGAAGTGGTCGACAGCCGCATGGTCGATGGTATGGGCCAGGACGCCAGCCTTAAAATGGCTGATAACCAGTCAAATGCAGCGATTGTTATCGGCGCGCCGGTGACCACAGGCTGGCAGACTATTGATGCGACAACGCAGCCGGTGACCCTGCATGTGAACGGGGCCAAGGTTTATGGGGATGTCAGCAACAGCCCGGTTGCCGATGTTTTTGCCCTGATGGCGGGAACGGTCAACGTCTGTGCGGCACGCGGCCATCCCATCGCCGCCGGCCAGATCATCACCACCGGCTCGTGCACCGGGGTGCTGTTTTTCGAGCCGGGCAGCCAGGTGGTGATGGATATGCCCGCTGTCGGCCGGGTCGAGGTCAGCTTTCCCGTAGCCTAGAAAAAACCGCTGAAAAGGGTGAAAGTTCATAAAAAACAGTCACAACTCTGCCATAATCAGCGGTCATATCTTGATTGAAACCCCGTTGACCCCCACTATTCATATTCGGGTAGGGCATAACACACAAAAGGGATGGCTGATGCGTCGACTTGTAGCGGTATTTGCGGTTTTTCTGATCTCCATGACCGGGGCACGGGCCGCCGAGGTGGCCGGTGCACATGGCGTTGCCATGCACGGAACCCTGAAGTATCCGGCCGGTTTCACGCATTTTGATTACGTCAATCCGGACGCCCCCAAGGGCGGTATGGTGCGGCTGGGCGCACAGGGGACCTTTGATTCCTTTAACAGCTTTATCGTCAAGGGCAATCCGGCGGCGGGCCTGGGCTTTATCTACGACAACCTGATGGCCAGTTCGGCCGATGAAGCCTTTACCGAATACGGCCTGCTGGCCGAATCCGTATCGATGCCGGAAGACCGCTCCTGGGTCGCTTTCACCCTGCGCAAGGAAGCCCGCTGGCACGACGGTAAACCGGTGACTGTGGAAGACGTGATCTGGACCTTCAATACCCTGATCACCAAGGGCTCGCCCTTTTACCGGTTCTATTATGGCAATGTGAGCGAGGTTGTTAAAACCGGCGAACGGACCGTGCGGTTCAACTTCAAACCCGGTGAAAACCGCGAGCTGCCGCTGATTATCGGTCAGTTCACGATCCTTCCCAAACATTACTGGGAAGGCCGCGAGTTCGATAAAACAACCCTGGAGCCACCGCTGGGCAGCGGTCCCTATAAGATCGAAAAGTTTGAGGCCGGGCGCGCGATCACTTTTAAGCGGGTCGAGGACTGGTGGGGCAAGGACCTGGCGGTCAACAAGGGCCAGTATAATTTTGACCGGATCCGCTACGATTATTACCGCGACGGGACCATTGCCCTGGAAGCCTTCAAGGCCGGCGAATTTGATTATCGGGCGGAAAATTCCTCCAAATCCTGGGCCACGGCCTACAAAATCCCCTATGTGGATGAAGGCCTGATCAAGCTCGAAGAGATCAGCCATGACCGCTCGTCGGGGATGCAGGGCTATGTGTTCAATACCCGGCGCAGCCTTTTCAAGGACCGCGCTGTGCGCGAAGCTCTGGCCTATGCCTTTGATTTCGAATGGTCGAACAAGAACCTGTTCTATGGCCAGTATACCCGGACCCGCAGTTATTTCGACAATTCGGAACTGGCGGCCACCGGCCTGCCGGGGCCGGACGAGATGGCTATTCTCGAGCCCTTCCGGGGCCGCATCCCCGACGAAGTGTTCACCACCGAATACAACCCGCCGAAGAACGAGACGCCGGGCAAAATCCGGGCAAATTTACGGACCGCATCGAAAATTCTCACCGATGCCGGCTGGGTGATCAAAGACAAAAGGCGCGTCAATGCCGAAACCGGACAGGAACTGGCCTTCGAGATTCTGCTGAACAGCCCGATTTCCGAGCGCATTGTCCTGCCCTATGCAAAAAACCTGGAACGGCTGGGGGTCACGGCGACTGTCCGTACCATCGACACATCCCAGTACCAGCGGCGCATGGACACCCACGATTTTGACATGGTCATCGGCGGTTTTGGCCAGTCCCTGTCGCCGGGTAACGAGCAGCGCGATTTCTGGGGATCACAGGCCGCCGATATCGAAGGTGGGCGCAATATCATCGGCATCAAGGATCCGGTGATTGATGAACTGATTGAAAAGATTATCGCCGCCCCCGACCGCAAACAACTGGTCACCACCGTCAAGGCGCTCGACCGGGTTCTGCAGTGGGGCCACTGGCTGGTCCCCAATTTTCATTCCACCTATGACCGAATTGCCTATTGGAACAAGTTTGGCCGGCCGGACATCACCCCCATCCAGGGCAACCAGTTTCTCGCCTGGTGGGTTGATCCGGCAAAGGAAAACCTGCTCAAAAGCAAATTGTCGTCGGCTCAGTAGGACCCACGCGCCCCCATGTACGCCTATATTCTCCGCCGCCTGCTGTTAATCGTTCCGACCCTGCTCGGCATCATGGTGATTAATTTTGCCGTTGTTCAGATTTTGCCGGGCGGCCCGGTCGAGCAGATGATTGCGCAGTTAACCGGTGATGCGGTTGATGCGACGGCCCGCGTCGGCGGCGATGCCGGTTCCGAAACCGGCTCCAGCCGCCAGCAACCCAAGGCCGGAAAGGACGCCGGCCTGTCGAGCCGCTATCGCGGTGCCCAGGGCTTGCCGGAGGATCTGATCAAGTCCATCGAAAAGCAGTACGGGCTGGATAAACCGGCGCATGAGCGGTTCTATATGATGATCAAAAACTATCTGGTGTTTGATTTCGGTGACAGCTTTTTCCAGGACCGGACCGTGGTGCAGCTGGTTATCGACAAGATGCCGGTCTCCATATCGCTCGGCCTGTGGACAACCCTGCTGGTTTATCTGATCTCGATCCCGCTGGGTATTGCCAAGGCGGTGCGTGATGGCTCGCGCTTTGATGTATGGACCTCGGGGCTGGTGATTTTCGGCAACGCGGTTCCCGGATTTTTGTTCGCAATCCTGCTGATCATCCTGTTTGCCGGCGGCCGATACCTGGACTGGTTCCCCCTGCGCGGCCTGACCTCGCCGAATTTCGATGATCTCAGCAGTTTCGGTAAAATCACCGATTATTTCTGGCACATGACCCTGCCGTTGCTGTCGATGATTATCGGCGGTTTTGCCGGGCTGACCATGCTCACCAAAAACTCCTTTATTGAAGAGATCAATAAACAATATGTGCTGACGGCGCGGGCCAAGGGCCTGACCCAGCACTCGGTTCTCTACGGCCATGTCTTTCGCAACGCGATGATGATTATCATCGCCGGCTTCCCTGCCGCCTTCGTCAGTATCCTGTTCACCGGATCGATGCTGACGGAAATTATTTTTTCCCTGGACGGACTCGGTCTGCTCGGTTTCGAGGCGGCTCTGAAACGTGATTTTCCGGTCATGTTCGGAACCCTTTATTTCTTTACCCTGTTTGGCCTGCTGCTGGGCATACTCAGTGATCTGATGTATCACATTGTTGACCCGCGGGTTGATTTCGAGGCCCGTGATGTCTGAGTCCCTCTACGCCGACCGGTTTTGCGGTTTGCCGATCACTCCCATTACCCGCCGACGGATCGATAATTTTCAACGCAACCGGCGGGGCTTCTGGTCGTCCTGGATATTCATGCTGATGTTTGTGCTCAGTCTGTTCGCCGAACTGATCGCCAATGACAAGCCGCTGCTGCTGGTCTACGATGGCGGGCTTTATGCGCCAGCCCTGTTTGAATATACGGAAACCACCTTTGGCGGCGAGTTCGAGACGGAAGCCGATTACCGCGACGAATTCGTTGTCGACCTGATCAACGAAAAGGGGTGGATGATCTGGCCACTGATCCCGTTCAGCTACGACACCATCAACCAGGACCTGCCGGTGCCGGCACCGGCGCCGCCCAGCGCCGTCAACTGGCTGGGCACTGATGACCAGGGCCGCGACGTGCTGGCCCGCACCATCTACGGCTTTCGCATTTCGGTGCTGTTCGGCCTGACCCTGACCCTGATCAGCGCCGCCGTGGGAATTTCCGTCGGCGCTTTTCAGGGCTTCTACGGCGGCCTGCTGGATTTGCTTGGCCAGCGGTTTATGGAGATCTGGGGCGGGATGCCCATGCTCTATCTGCTGATCATCATGGCCAGTGTGATCACGCCCAATTTCTGGTGGCTGCTGGGCTTGATGCTGCTGTTCAGCTGGATGGGCTTTGTCGGTGTGGTCCGGGCCGAATTTCTGAAAGCCCGTAATCTGGATTTTGTCCGCGCGGCCCGGGCCCTTGGGGTGACCGACCTGAAGATCATTTTCAAACACGTGCTGCCCAATGCCACGGTCGCGACCATCACTTTCATGCCGTTTACCCTGGCGGGCTCGATCACCACGCTGACGGCGCTTGATTTTCTCGGTTTCGGCCTGCCCATCGGCTCGCCGTCACTGGGTGAGTTGCTGAACCAGGGCAAGGCCAACCTGACCGCGCCGTGGCTGGGCATCACCGGCTTTGCTGTCATTGCAATGATGCTCAGTCTGCTGGTCTTCATGGGCGAGGCGGTACGCGATGCCTTTGATCCCCGAAAGGTGTATCGATGAGTGAGCTGCTGAAAATTGAAAACCTGGCGGCGACCTTTGGCCAGGGCAAGGGCGCAGTCGAGGCTCTGCGCGGGATTTCCTTTACCATCGAAAAGGGCGAAACCGTGGCTTTGGTCGGCGAGTCAGGATCCGGCAAATCGGTCACCGCCCTGTCGGTCATGCAGTTGCTGCCCTATCCTCTGGCCCATCACCCGACAGGCTCGATCACCTTCAACGGTCAGCAACTGGTCGGCCTGCCCGACAGCGAGATGCGGTTTCTGCGCGGCGACCAGATCGCGATGATTTTCCAGGAACCCCTGAATTCTCTGAACCCGCTGCACTCCATCGAAAAACAGATTTCCGAGGTTTTGTTCCTGCACAAGAAGATGACGGTCGATCAGGCCCGGGCCCGGGTTGTCGAATTGCTGGGCCTGGTTGGTCTGGAAGAGGCCATTGCACGGCTCGGTGCGCTGCCGCACGAATTTTCCGGTGGCCAGCAACAACGGATCATGATCGCCATGGCACTGGCCAATGATCCGGACCTGCTGATCGCCGATGAGCCGACAACGGCGCTTGATGTGACCGTGCAGGCCCAGGTCCTCAAGCTGCTGAAGGAGATCCAGGCCAAGCTGGGCATGGCGATCCTGTTCATCACCCATGATCTGGGTATCGTCCGCAACGTCGCTGACCGGGTCTGTGTCATGAAAGACGGGCTGATTGTTGAACAGGGTCCTGTCGCCGATGTCTTCAATACCCCCGCCAAAGCCTACACCCGCCACCTGCTGGACGCTGAGCCGAAGGGCGATCCGGAAGCGCCCAATCCGGCGGCAGCCGAGATCATGACCGGTGATGATATCAAGGTCTGGTTTCCCATTAAGAAGGGCGTGCTGCGCCGCACTGTGGGTTACGTGAAGGCCGTCGACGGCATCACCGTGCAGGTGCGCGAAGGCCAGACGCTCGGCGTGGTCGGCGAATCGGGCTCCGGCAAGTCAACGCTGGGCCGTGCCCTGATCCGGCTTGAGCGCAGCGAGGGCGCCATCGTGTTTCGCGGCGATGCCATTGATAAGCTGTCGGGCAAAGCGCTGAGGCCACTGCGCCGGGAAATGCAGATCGTTTTCCAGGACCCCTATGGCTCGCTCAGTCCGCGCCTGTCGATCGGCCAGATTATCGAGGAAGGACTGCTGGTCCACGGGCTTGGCGGCAACGCCCACGAACGCCGCAAGCTGATCGACGATGTGCTGCGCGAAGTGGATCTGGAACCGGCCATGCCGGCCCGCTACCCGCACGAATTTTCCGGCGGTCAGCGCCCGCGCATCGCCATCGCCCGCGCCCTTGTCCTGCG
>JABMNT010000095.1 GCA_013203595.1 Rhodospirillales bacterium | reverse complement strand
GGGGACTCGACCAGCTGTTCAATTATCGCCGAGCGTAAAGAGCGTTGAACAGCCCTGGCGGGGGAGCGGGCTGGTTCCGTCTGATCGAAAAATGCTCTAACGCCGAAATAGACCACCTATACAGCCGTATTAACCGCAAATTCATGCCCGATGATTAGCTTATACACTCGATATTGGACCAATTAGGGTCGTAGAACCGCGCCTAAAAAGGCAGCAAAGTATATATGTTGGGTACCATTGTCCCACAACATCAGATCAAAAGAACCGCCACGACCGCAATATTGATTGTCTCGTCGGCGGTGATGTACGGGACCTGAGCCGGTGACGGCCATATGTCCATTTATCAAGAAACGCAGGTCATAAATGGTTGACGACGCTAATTTGAGTACGGTTCCGGTTCCTCATGATATATCCGGCAATCGAACAGAAAAGGTTTGGGGCAAGAGCCTTCTGGGTCAACCGGAGCGTCTGATATGCCTCGCGATGGTGGTGTTCTCTACGGGCTTTTTCCTGCTCCACGCCGTTCATTTCTACCTCGACCTTGATTTTGCATCAAACGGCATCGGCAATTCTCACAGTATCGATTTCTTTGTCTTCTATTCCAGCGCGCGTTATTTATGGGACGGCGGCGCCGCCTGGGACCTCTATAACAGCGGACTTTTAAAGGCTTTTCAGGTATCATTGGGAGCTGCTGAAAAAGGGCTGCATCCCTTCAACTACCCGCCCACCTACTTGTTCATAATCTGGCCACTCGGCGGCCTGCCATTTCCAATAGCCCTGATTGCCTGGCAATTTTTGACACTGACGCTATTCGCCTTTTGCTTGCGAATTGCGGGATTACGTCCTTTCGAGGTTTTCGCGGTGATGGTGGCACCGGTCATGCTCCTCAATTTAGCGGGTGGCCAAAACGGCTTTCTTACTTCTGCGCTTCTTATTGCTGGCCTGGCGCTCCTCACCCGCCACGGGATAGGGGCCGGTGTCTTGTTCGGCTTTCTCACGTTCAAGCCGCATCTGGGCCTGCTGGTGCCGGTGGTCTGCCTGGCGGAACGGCGCTGGCCGGCTATTATCGCCGCCATTTGCGTCGCGACCGCGATGGTCGGCGCCAGTATTTTAGTGTTTGGATCGGCTAGTTGGACCGCCTACTTCGACTTTTTGATTGAATTTCAGGAGCGGATACGAACGCAAACCGGCAGCAAATTTCTGCACTATTCTGCCACGGTTCTTATGGCGGAACAAATGATCGGATTGCCCTCGGCGCTTGCCCGGGCTGTTCAGATCGTGATCTCCGTCGGAACATCCCTGACGGTTTATTGGGCCTATCGGCAGACCGGGCACATAACCCTACGTTTGGCCCTGCTACTGATAGGGGTCAGTTTGGCGACGCCCTTCGGTTTCCTCTACGATCTACCTTTCATGGCGGTCGCCGTGATTCTTGTGGTTCGCCTTGGACTGCGTTCAGGCTTTCTGCCCTTCGAGATACCCTGCCTGGTCGCGGTCTGGCTCGTGCCATTCGTAAGCTTCACCACCGCGACGTGGGGTTTCCCGCTGGCGCCATGGGTTCATTTGACCTTCTTTTGCTTCGTTCTGGTCCGCCTCCGCCAGGATCGTCGCCAGCCATCCCCGGCGCCAGATCCCCGATACCGGATGGCCGCCGCCTGATCAGCCGACCAACCGGAATTGTCGCCCTGCCGCAAGGGCGTTATGCTGGCTGGCGTGCAGCCCGGGTGGAACCATGGTTCAGAGACAATTGGTATGGCTCTGATGCGCCACCCCACCGACCGGAAAATTGTCAGATATGGAACCTCGAAGCTACGGACCCTTCCCCTACCGGCCGATCCACGAAGCGCCGAGGCTGACCTGGCCGGGTGGCGCGCGCGTTGCCTTCGTTATTGTTCCCAATGTCGAATTCTTCCCCCTGGACATGAAAATCCCCGGCGCACGGCCGAACATTCCCGATGTGTCGGCCTGGGGCAGACGGGACTATGGCAACCGGGTCGGATTTTTCCGCATGGCGGACATCATGGCCCGCCTGGGAATGCGCGGGACCGTGGCGCTCAACAGCCTGGTCTGCGACCACTACCCCCAAATAGTCGAAAAATGTCTCGAACTGGACTGGGAATTGATGGGCCACGGAGAAACCAACGCGGTCTTGCTGAGCGATTATGAGACCGAGGCGGGAAGGGCGGACTGCATACGCCGTACCCTGGACAGAATTGAGGCTTTCTGCGGCAAGCGGCCGAAAGGCTGGCTCGGTCCGGGGCGGCAGCAGACCTGGAACACCCTCGATGTGATCGCCGGGGAAGGCTGTACCTACACGTTCGACTGGGACAATGACGATCAGCCGGTGGTCATGGAGGTCGACGGCAAATCGATCGTTTCCATGCCCTACGGCGCCGGTGTCAGCGATCTGCAGGCCTTTCACCAGATGCACGCCTCGCCAGCGGAATTCGAACAGATGATCCGGGATGCGTTCGACGTCCTTTATCGGGAATCCGTGGAATCCGGCCGGGTCGTCTGCATTTCGCTGCACCCCTTTATCGTCGGACTGCCGTACCGCATCACCGCCCTTGAGCGGGGGCTCGAGTACATAAGCCGTCACGACGATGTCTGGCTGGCCACGGGAGAGGAAATTGCCCGCAGTTTTCTGGCCCAGCAGGGCCTTTCCTGACGCCTTTGCCGGGTAGTGCCTGGTCATGCATACAAAAGCCACAGCAAAATAAGAGGTTGCGGTTTTTTTCTTCCGGTTGGCTCTTTGCCGGAGCCCTCCAAGAGCTGGCCATGGTATGGCCGCCGGGATGGCGGAAAGCCGTCAAAATGGGCTTAAACCGCACATTCAACTATCCCGGCGCCGGCGAAGAGGCTAAAAACATCAATAGAAAGAGTTGATGAGTAGTAACCGGAATGACCGGCTGCCACCCGGCTATTCCGGATTTCGGTACAGAGTGACTGGTACAGTTAAGGAGAGCTAAATGGACGAGCC